>DASUXB010000046.1:0-18324 GCA_036378195.1 Nitrososphaera sp. | reverse complement strand
GCATACACGACCAGCTCGGAGGAGGATTTGCGCGCTACTCTACCGACCAGAAATGGCTCGTGCCGCACTTTGAAAAGATGCTGTACGACAACGCGCTTCTTGCGCAGCTGTATTCGGAACTGTTCCAGATAACCAAGGACGGGCAGCATATTGCCGTCCTGAGAAAGACGCTGGACTTTGTCATCCGTGAAATGACGCACCAAGAAGGCGGATTTTATTCGGCGCAGGACGCCGACTCTGAAGGCGAAGAAGGCAAGTTCTACCTATGGACCAAGAAGGAGATTAGGGAAATCCTGCAAGACCAGCAGCTTGCAATAGACGCGTTTTGCGAGCGCTATGGCGTGACAGAGGGAGGCAATTTCGAGTTCAAGAACATACTGAATGTCAGGTCGCCTGTCGCAAGCATTGCGCAGAGGTACGGCAAGACGCCGGACGAGATAACAAAGATAATCGAGGACTCGTCTACCAAGCTGTTTGCAGTCCGGGAAAAGCGCGTCAGGCCCGGCAGGGACGAAAAGGTCCTGACTTCGTGGAACGGCCTGATGATATCGGGGTTTGCCAAGGGCTATTTCGTCACCGGCGACGTACGGTATCTTGACGCGGCCAAAAACGCTGTCAGGTTCATCGAAAGCAGGCTTGCTTCTTCGCCGGACGGCAGGCTGATGCGCACGTTCAAGGACGGTCAGGCAAAGCTGAACGCGTACCTTGACGACTATGCGTTCTACGTGGCAGGGTTGCTTGACCTGTTTGCGGTAGAATCCAAGCCAGAGTACCTGGAAAAGGCGGCAAGGTACACAGAGTTCATGATCAGGCATTTCTGGGACGAAAAGGAGGGCAACCTGTTCTTTACCTCCGACGACCACGAGCAGCTGATAGTGCGCACCAAGAGCTTTTACGACCTTGCAATCCCCTCTGGCAACTCGATGGCCGCGTCGAATCTTCTCCGGCTGTACCACTATACGCAGAACAACGACTACCTCGACAAGGCAACGCGCATAATAAAGTCAGGGGCAAGGCCGGCCGCAGAAAACCCGTTTGGCTTTGGGCAGCTCTTGAACGCGATATACCTTTACGTGAAAAAGCCGGTCGAAGTCACGGTCATCGGAAAAGGCGGAGGCATGTCAGCGTGGCTGAAAGAGCAGTTCCTGCCCGACGGCATCACCGCGTTCGTGGCAGAAGATAATGACATACCGGCGCTGCAGAAATACCCGTTCTTCCAGGGCAGGAGTTCTGAAAAAGGTGAGACGGCGTTTGTGTGCAGGAACTTTACCTGTTCACTGCCGATAACGACGGGGAACGAGCTGGCACGCCAGCTAGGGCGGCGCTAGGCCCTGCTGATGTCTACGCTGACTCTTTCGCCCACCTGCGGCCTCCCTATCTTTTCATAGCGCCTCTTGGGCATCGTTATCTGTATCACCGTCTGCGAGTACGACCTGACGACAGTCTGGGGCTGGGCGCGAAGTATCGCCTCCAGTACCGGCTTTATCTGCTCCTTTACCTCCTTGTCCATGACGGCGCGGTCGATGGCCTCTATCATCATCTGCTGCTGCGACACAGTTTCCAGTTCGACGTCTTCGGTGAGTGCAAGGGTAACGTTTGCGCCGGTGTCTGTCAGCTGGGTTATCCTGAACCGAGGTGAATCGTCCATGCTCAATAGATGGATGGAGTCGCTACTAAATATCAATCAATCCCTGAACATCTCTTCCTGCCCTATGTCGCGCTCCTTCCACGACAGGTACACCATTATCCCGGCGCTTAACGTGAACACCACGATATTGACAATAATGATGTCCATGCCGGCGCGCTCGTTGAGGCCGTACAGCCGGACAAACGCGTAAGCGACTGCCCCGACCATGGCTGCCATGCAGGCATAGATGCCATAGCGCGCCTGCCTGCTGTTCACGGCCATATTCCGAGAAACGTGCGTATAACTTTTGGCAACTCTGCAAATTGCCGCTACAAGCTGCAAAAAATGCGAGAGTGTGTCCGCTATAGTCTCTCTGTCATCACGGCCAGTCATTGCGGCAAATGGCGGAAAAGTGTTTACCGCAAGATTTCGCCAGAAATTGCCGGCAGAAAATAGTTTTGCCAGATATAGCCAACCGCAAACCATGTAAATCCGGCAGGATTCTTGCATGAAAATGAAGCCTTATAGGTGATGCAGTGCAAGCGACAGCTTGGGATTAGGTTGGCAGCATTTATGAACAAGCTGCGCGCAAAGGGCGCAAACAAAATGAACAGAATGATGCGCAGCAGGATAGAGATCACTCACGACATATTGCGGCTCTGCGCTAACGAGCCGAAAAAGCGCACGCACATCATGTACAAGGCAAGCCTGTCGTTTGAACAGCTAAATGACTATGTGTCTCCCCTGCTTTCCAACGGCCTCCTTGCAAGGCGTGACGGATACAGAGAGCCGACGGATTGCGACAAACCCGGCGGGCACGTCTATTACATGACGACTGAAAAAGGCAAGCACGTGCTGCAAGACCTGGCAAAGGCGGTACGGCACGTAAACTCGCTCTTCAACAAGGTCCAGGCAATGTCTGAATAGGGCTCTGCATTGTAGAGCATTCGCGGCCTCTGACCGGCGGCAGTCTCTATTTAGCGGCACATAGTGCGCATAACTTTTAACGGCACGCGTACATAGCTTGCGCAGGCACACATGCAGCTGGTGAAAAAGTTTGAGATAAAGTCAAAGGACAGGATTATCGACTTTTTAAACAGCCAGCCGGTTGGAAGGGTGGCCTCAATCGACAAGAATGGCTACCCGCAGGTCATCCCGATGAACTTTGTGTGGATGGAGGGCGCGGTGTACATGCACTCGCATCCTATGGGCGAAAAGCTGGAGAACATGCTGCGTAACCCCAGGGTCGGCTTTGAAGTGGACCAACATGTGTGCTTTTTGCCGTCGTACTATTTCCATCCGACAGACGCATCGCAGGCCGACACGCTCTACATTTCCGTGGTGATAAAGGGCAGGGCAGTCCTCGTCAGCGACGGCGAAGAAAAGGCAAGGGCGCTCAACGCGCTCATGGAGAAATACCAGAAGGAGGGCAGGTACGAGCTCCTTGCAGCAGAGATGCCGGTCGTGCACGAAGTGGCAATAATCAAGGTAATTCCCGATGAGATGCGGGGCAAGTACAAGGTAGGCCAGCACTGGTCTCGGCCCTACAGACTAAAGATGGCGCAGAACATCATCGAGCGCGAAGGGCTTGAAAACGCAAAAGCTGTGCTGGCGGTTATGGGCATCGAAGTCAAAAACGGCGCACCAGAGATAACAAGCGAGCCGGAGATGTAGACACGCACACATGCCCCGCTGCAACGTGCATACGGACTTTTTCGACGACTCGTGCGAAGCATGCAGGCAGGAGTATATGGAAATGAAGGGCGCCGGCGAACACGTTGAAGAAGAAAAAGAGAAAGAGGAGAAAAAATACAAAGAGTTCACGGAGGAGCGCGCAAAGAAATTGCTGGAGGAGGTCATGCTGCAGTACGTCAAGTCTGGGTCAACAGACCTTGAGGCGGTGGAAAAAGCCAAGGCCGTCGTGCGCAAGCAATGCGCAATACGAGGGATAAAGTACTGGCCTTGGCTCTAGGCCGGGATCTTTTTCTTTCTGGCGCCGGGGAAGATCATCTGCCCGACGTCCTTGTACATCTTTAGGAATTGACGGCCCTTTTCCGTTGTATAGTACTCTTTTTCCTCAGCCACATAGTCGAGGAGCCCGCCGTCCTGCAACAGCTCTAGGTATTCCTTCAGCTGCGGGAACGACAGGAAAGCCTTGTACATTATCCTCGTCTTTATCGCGCCGCCCTGTGCTATCTCCAGAATTGCGGCAGCGATGTCCATCCTGCTGCGATACTTCACGCTGGGGTTTTTGCAGTCATCAGTTAAATATCTGCTCTAGGCGGAACCTAGAAAAGAGTCCTGTACGCCTACTCCACATCTACCTTTTGCACGCGATCGGAGGCACGTTTTTCGTGCTCGTCAAGCTTTTTTAGCTCCGACAGCAGGAACTGGCGGTACTTCGAGCGCTCTTCCTTTGACAGAGCGTCTGCGTGCGAGCCGATTGCCGAGCCTATCGTGATGACGCGGTCCACAAGGTCGGTCGCAACTGCCGCGCCTATGGTCCCGACGCGCAGCATCGCGTCCAGCTGCCTGTGCACTATGCCGTTTAGCGTTTCAAGATCGCCAATGATTGCAAGCCCCTTTTTCGTTATCGAATACCTGCCGTCATCGTTTTCGGTCACTAATCCATCGTCAAGGAGCCGGCCAAGCAGCGGGTAGATGAGGCCGGGCGATGGCTTCCAGCGCCCTTCAGTCTGCGCTGTCGCCTTGTCGATTATCTCTTTTCCGGTCATCGGCTTTTCCTTCAGGAGTGTCAGGATGTAGTGGCGGGAAAATCCCCGCGGTATGGCGCTTCCGACGCGTGCGAGCCATTCACTTATCATATCACTAGTAATATCACCAGTGATATATCAAGATATCGCTAGCGATAATTCTGCTTCACGAGGTTTTCAAAAAAGCTTCAGGTCTGGAGATATATTGTATCGAGAACGTTAAGTCGTTTATGGCCTAGGCAAAAACAACGGATACACTCATCTTCATTAATGCTTTCAGGTCAGATAACAAAGACTTCTCCAAGTTTGCGGCTACAATAATTCCAGAATCCACAGTCAACGAATGCAGAATATGAAAAGTGATCTAAAATCTTATAAAAATGATGCATTTCCCTATAGATTGATAACATGAGAAATCGTCCCACCACCACGGTTTCATCGCCAAAGCCAAGGCCGATTCAGAGCATCAAAAAAATTGTCGCGGAGTATCTAAACATGGAAAACGTGCGTCTAAGGTTTAATCAGGTCAATTCCTTTATTGATAACGTCGTCAGTTTTGACACTTCTTTTTCATGCAGACACATCTTGCTTGTGTACGAAGAAATAGAGTCTGCCAGGCAAATCGAGATGCGATATCTAAAGAGCAGATTGCAGAAAGGGGAAGCTTGCATTTGTTTGGCACACAGCGACGGTACTGAAGAAAGTCATGGCTCTGAAAGCAACATGATGCGAGCTGAAATGATAGACAGCGGAATTGATATCTCCGGTCTGGAAAAGACAGGCCAACTTGCAATAATAACAACGCCAAATTCAGGGACTCTAAAGATACAGAGCGGCAATCCGAAATCTGTTAATGCGATGTACCTTGAATTGGTAGGAAAAATGTTTGGAGGCAAAAAGCCTCCTTTTGGTGGCTTTGGGATTGTCACTTCAGAACAGGACTTGAGAAAGCCGGAAGGTTTAGCCATGCAACTTCAATTAGAGCAATTAGGTAAGAAAGGGTTTGAGAAATTTGTTGGAACTTGAATATGCCCGTATGTTGTTGACGACTTGATAGAAAGTCTTGATGAGGAATGGATGAGAGAATTGCTCCTCTGTCACGACGCAGTCATCTGTGTGAGAAGAGACTTTAGTGCTATTGCTTTGAATCTAGCGCCTTCAAATTTTATCTGTTTTTCAAGCAAGACCATACGCACCGCGCTATTCAAGCTCGAATCGTCTTTGGGCAGGGCCACAATCGAGACGATACTGCAAGACATGGAGATTTATGGAATGCCGCTTGATGACGACCGTATATCGTACATGATTGCAGACATTGAACTTGCGATGAGGAGGATATTTGGGACAGAAGGCGGCGCATTGATAATGGAGCGACTCAGGAAAATTCTAATTCCAGATTCTGTCGATAAATAAAAGCCACGCCACTCAGAATTCTTTGGTGCGTAGGCGTGAGCTGACGGGCGAGAAGCTTCTTTGGCTAAATTCTTTTGTATTTTATCTCCCTACAGAATGCATGTCAGCAACGCAATTTAGCTCTGAATTAGAGGGTCAGTATAAAGCAAAGGCTTTTTCTGCTGCAAGTGCGACGTCAGCGCTTGCCCCCACTATAATACCACGCCGAGAACCAGGCGATGACGACGTTCAGATTGAAATTCTCTTTTGCGGCATCTGTCACTCCGACCTCCACCAAGTCCGCAACGAGTGGAGCGCGATGCCCACTGTCTATCCCTGCATTCCCGGACACGAGATCGTGGGTCGTGTCGCCAAGGTCGGCTCTGCAGTTACAAAGTTCAAGCCCGGAGACCTCGCTGCGGTCGGCTGCATGGTTGACTCTGACGGCACCTGCCCTGAATGCCAAGCTGGCCTAGAGCAGTTCTGCCAAAATGGGATCCTTACTTATAACTCTCCCGACCGGCACCTTGGAGGCGTCACCTACGGTGGCTACTCCGACAGCATCGTCGTCAAAGAACACTTTGTCCTGCGCGTCCCTCCCAACCTGAATCTCGCCGGAGTCGCACCCCTCCTGTGCGCGGGAATCACAACATATTCGCCCATGCGCCACTGGAACGTCACAAAAGGCAAGAAGGTTGGCGTGGTTGGCCTCGGAGGATTGGGACACATGGCTGTAAAGTTTGCCCATGCACTTGGAGC
Source organism: Nitrososphaera sp. (assembly GCA_036378195.1). Taxonomy (GTDB): domain Archaea; phylum Thermoproteota; class Nitrososphaeria; order Nitrososphaerales; family Nitrososphaeraceae; genus Nitrososphaera. Next base: position 11,832 of record DASUXB010000046.1, on the reverse strand, counting down.
CCATGTCGTGGTCTTTACCACTTCACCTAACAAAAAGGAAGACGCGCTTCGCCTCGGCGCAGACGAGGTGGTCGTTTCGCGGGATGCCGATCAGATGAAGAAGCACGTTGGCAGTTTCGACTTTATTCTCGACGCAGTCTCGGCCGAACACGACATCAATGCATACATACAACTCTTGCGCCGCGACGGCAACATCACGCTTGTCGGCGCACCGCCAAAACCTCATGCCGTCGCTGCTTTTGGTCTTATATTCGGACGTCGCAGCCTCTCTGGTTCGCCAATCGGGGGCATTGCCGAAACGCAGGAGATGCTCGACTTTTGCGGCAAACACAACATCACTGCAGATGTTGAAGTCATCCCCATCCAGAAGGTCAATGAGGCTTACGACAGACTGGCCAAGGCGGATGTAAAGTATCGCTTCTCCATTGACATGGCTTCTCTTAAATCACGTTAACACGACATTGAGGATCATTTGACTATCTGTTAGATAGTGTGCTGGTGCAAACGAGAATTTCTTATCTTTTGTTTCTCTTCAGGACGTTTGCCACGGGCCGCATCATCGCAACTTCTATCCTTCCAGCCACACCTACAAAGATAAAGGCAACTCCGACTCCCAAGAATATCCCGCCAAGCACGTCCAGAGGATAGTGCCCGCCGACGTACACCCGGGACAAACATACTAGAGGAGCCTCTGCCGCCAACCCTAGCGATACCGCAGTTTTCCTGCCAGAATCTCTAAAGAGTGCCAGCGTGGTAGCGGCGCCGGCAGATACTATCACTGCATGGCCCGACGGGAACGAGAAATCTGAGTCCGCCGCAACGAGAAAGTCGGATTGCGGGACCGCAGGTCTTGGCCTTGCAACAATTTCCTTGGCAATGCTTCCAATCGGGATAAGAACCAGCAGTGCTATGGCCATCACGACGGCAGTTTTTCTGCCGGTCCACCCGCCAAAGACAAAGATAAGGACGCCCGCCACAGTCCATACGGCCTCCCTCCCGTACTCTGTCAAGAGAATCATGAACCGGTCGAAAGGATCAGAGAGATGCGAGTTGTTGACTGCAAGAAATGCAGACGTATCGCCCTTGGCTATTCCTGAATTGCTGTCAGGATTTACTTTCGGCGAAACCAAGGTGGCCAAGACTAGGAATGACGCGATTAGCGCCATCGAAATTGCAAGGTATTTTTTGCTGTTATTGCTGTTCAAGGAAATGTATGTTTGATAGAGATCGAGTTGAGTTATAATAGTTAGCTCTGCTATATGTTGACGGTCTTTTTAGGATTCGCGCTCTGACAATTTTACAATTGTAAACTATCATCGCTATATGCGCATCATTCCCTAATAGGCCCAATGCAAGAACGTCATAACGTGCACGCACATGCGCATAATCACGGCGGCAGCCTGAGATGGGCAACTGCCAAGCACACTCTCAGGTGCCTGATAGGATGCAACATAGGCGAAGGCATCGGAGCTGCAATCGGTTTTCTGCTCGGCTGGGATATGGCCTCCACTCTTGCCCTGGCAGTCGGGCTTGCGTTTGCAGTCGGGTACGCCTTTACCATGATACCCATGTTAAGGACTATGGCGTGGAAACAGGCAGCAAAAGTCCCGGTCATCGGTGACACTGCAAGCATCTCGGCGATGGAAGTCACCGAGAACCTGCTTGCCTTTGTGATACCTGGTTTCATGATGGCCTCGCTTGCCGACGCGGTATTCTGGCTTGGAATGGGGATAATACTGCCGGCTGGATTTGCAGTTTCATACCCTGCCATGTACTGGGCCATGAAGAGCGAACAGCAAAAGACGGCGGTGCACAAGCAGCAGCACAAGCAGCAGCACTACCACCATAACTGACTACAGAACAGGCACCGCTTCCTCGCCTTTTTTTATCAGGTTGTAGTGGAGGTATATCCGCCTGTTCAGCCCCACAAGGAGTCCCGCTCCAAGCACCAGCATAAAGTCCGAGACAATGAACTCAAGGGCCGTCGCAGAGCCGGTTGCCTGCGCGCCTTCTGGGCTGTAGACAAAAAACATCGATGTCGAAGACCCTAGCAGGAGCATCGAGACAATGATGCGCACGGCCATTGCGCCCACGTACGTCATGTATATCGCCGTGCCACCCTTTGAATAAATGACTCCGTCGGCAGTCTTCCAGAACCTTAGCGCCTTGTCAGAGTAGCGGTTTGAGAAATACTCTGCAGCAAAAAAGGTCAGGACATAGGGCGTGGAGTAGATTATCGGAACGCCGCCTGCAAACGAATTGAGCACGAGATAGGAAGCAAACGCCACGTAAAAGATGCCAAGGCCGTACGTCTTTGCCCTGCTCACTTTGGAGCCGCGCACTGCAGTCCTAGTCCGGACATAGCCTATGAGCCCCATCACCACTATCGCAAACACGACAGAGTAAACCTGCGGCACGCACAGGGTAGAGACTGATTACTTTTATGCCTTCAGCAAAAATGTCATAGAAAAAAATGCGTTATATTAGTCAGCAGCGCTTGATACAAGGCAGACGCAGACACGATTTTTTGCAAGCGTTGCAGTCAATTTCAGGCCAGAGCAAAGTCGTCTAAATAGGATTTGAGCATCGTTTATGGTAACTGTGCACAATATTAGCACTGTCAATGTTTGAACAAATACTCTGGGTAGTGTTGGGGTTCGCGCCGACACTCGCCGCCTTACACGCGGCAGACAAGATAGCGAAGAAGCCGCTAGAGGTGGAAGCATAGTGTCGTCGGGCAAGTATTTCAACAAGGGCGTCAAGGCTCTGGATTCACCGCACGTCGGCCACGTGGTCCGCGAGGCTGACGAGGCGATAGTGGTTTTCGGCGAGGGCGGCGACAGATATGACATACCCAAGTCAGAGGTCAGGTTTGCGGCAGCAAACGTGTTGATTGACCTTCCCTTCTCAGAGATAGCGAAAAAATACAAGGTCAGCAGAGACGCGCCTCTGCCGGCAAGCGCGGAGATCCACGAGGAAGCCGCCGGCGATGTCGACCTTGCGGCGTACGAGAAAAAGTACCCCAGATCGCTCTTTAACAAGGGAGTAAGGTCGCAGGACGAGGAACACGTCGGCCACGTCATGAAAGAGACAAGCGAGACGATAATAGTCTGGGGCCACCGTGACTGGCGCTTTGACATACCCAAGTCGAGGATAGTCGCAGTGGGAAGAAACGTCATCGTCGGCCTCGACTACAAGGATGTCTTTCAGTACAAGGTAGACAGAGACGCGCCGGTTCCGGCAGAAGAAGAAGCAGCAGAAGAGTAGGCTCACTCTGCCTTTTGTTCTGCCGCCGGAACCGCCGGCTCGGGCGGGTCCTTTCTGTACGCCGACTTTAGCCATACCGGCGTGATTATCGTAGTAGCCGCGACCATGATGATTATGGCAGTATAGATGTTGCCTGTGAGCGCGCCTGAAGACACACCGACTCCTGCAACGATGAGCCCGACTTCTCCCCGCGATATCATGCCTATCCCCACCTTCATCGACTTGTTGCGGCTCTTCAGGAAGAGCAATGCAGGCAGGCCGCATCCGGCCATCTTTGACACTATCGCCACTGCTATCATGGCACCTGCAATGAGCATCACCTCTGCATTGACGCCCCGCAAGTCTACTTGAGCGCCAATTATCGCAAAAAAGAGGGGTGCAAATATTATCTGCAGTTTGTCGACATACTCTTCGATCCTGTGGATAACCCGCGTGCTTGCGATTGCCATGCCCACGGCAAAAGCGCCCACGATGGGCGACAGGCCCACGAACGCGGCTATGCCGGCGGCCGCAAAGAACGCGGCAGTGGCGATGCCTTCAATGCTTCCCCTAGACTTCCACAGCCTTTCGACGTGTAGTAGCCGCGGTATGAGAAATATCGCGCCCACAAGAAGGGCGGCAAATATTCCAAGGATCTTTAGTATCAGAAACACGATTTCCGTTATGTCTGGCGCAGTGTTGCCCGTCTGCACCATCGTAGTCACTACGGAAAGCACGGCTATGGCAAGTATGTCGTCGACTATGGCCGCACCAAGTATCAGCCGGGCCTCTTTTGTCCGCATACGACCTAGCTCCGTCAGCACCTGCACCGAAATTGCGATGCTAGTGGCGGTGAGCGCAGTGGCGATGAGCATCGATTCTAGCGCGGCGAGGCCAAACTGCAAAAACACAAAGTAGCCTAGAAAGAAGGGCACCACGACTCCTATCGCGCCAACGGTGAACGCGGACGCGCCTCCCCTCAGGAATTCCCTCGGCGTTATTTCCAAGCCTGCGATGAACAATATGACCACCGCAGACATCTCGCCAATAGTCCTGACGGTCTCGTCAAGGTCCACGATGGGCCTGTCCTGAAACATGACAAGGCCGCCGAGCGCAAACGGTCCCACTATGATGCCTGCCACGAGCTCTCCGAGCACGACTGGCAGCTTTATCCGAGCAAACAGCTCGGCAAATATCTTGGCGGCAAAGAGCAGTATGCCAAGAGAGATCATGACGTGCAAAAACGCGGCATCGACTGCCAAGGAAAATAATAACCGCAATAAAGTAACGACGGCGTCTTAAAAGACTAGCTTCTCTTGGCCTGCTCCGACTTGAGCGTCTCAGTCAGCTGGAAAAATATTGGGTTTGCGCTCACGTCTACAAGGTTGAGCGTGCCGTTTTCCTTCACCACCTGCCGCTCGAACTTGTCCTTTCTCGCAAACACCACCGACGAATAATGTATTGTCCCTTTCAGTTTTTCCTGAACCACGCTTTCGGTATCAGGGAACGTCGCGTGCTGGAACACGAGGCCGTTGCACCAGTTCATCGACGCGATGCCGCCTCCTGCAGCGCGCGACTGCGAGAGCACGATGCGCACGAGATCCTCAAAGCCGTACTCTATCACTTCGTGCACTACCAGCTTTTTCCACGGCTCGATAGAGATTTCCAAGCCGGATGCAGTCTGCGGGCTAGAGTAATAACCCTAACTAATGCTGTACAGAGCATGTCAGAATATCACGGCGGCAACTGCGACCGGGCCGGGTCGGCCGGTCAAGCAACCACAGCTAGCTTTATTTCCAACATCCATCTTCTTCCCACGTACATACATACACAAACACGCAGGCTATGGCATTAGCCTTGGCGCAAGCCTGAACCGCCCTTTTCCAGAGGTGCTGATAATGCCTACCAGAAAACAGAGGACATGAAGAAAATGGTGGGCACAAGAGAAAAATGAAAGGAATAGAATTTGCGCTGCTTGCGGCAGGTGCGGTCGCTGGCGCGTTTCTGCGCTACAAGATGGCCGAGTCGCCGGTTGTGCTAGGCACGCTACCACTAAACGTGCTGATAATCAACATTGCAGGCAGTTTCATCCTGGGCGTGTTTTCGATACTTGCCGCGGTATGGAACCTGGACTCTCGCTACTCATTGCTGGTGGCAATCGGCTTTTGCGGCTCACTCACCACCATGTCATCGTTTGCGCTAGAGACGAACAACCTTCTTGAGAACAGGCAGCTTGGCCTAGTTGCGCTTAACATAGCAGCCAACGTCGGCCTGTCGATAGGCGCGGTGATTGGCGGAAGGGCGATTGCAAGCGTGCTCTTGAAAGGATAAAATGATTGTGACAACTATGGCTATCCTGTGCACATATCGACGCACTGCGGTGCGCGCACACACACGCTAAGTATAATAGGCTACTTTAAGCATCAACCATAACCACTTTTTGGACAAGTCTACGGTTTTCAACGAGGCAAGGAAGGCGGCGTGGGTCTCCATATGGACGCTGATAGCAATAGGCGTCGCCGAGGTCATGCTCTCGTTTTTCACAAGCAGCCTCACACTCTTTGCAGACGGCCTCGACTCGCTTGCTGACGCGCTAGTCTCGTTTGTCGTGTGGTTTGGCATACGGATGATCCACAAGCCAAAGAGCAGGCTGTTCCCCTTTGGATACACCAAGATAGAGAGTTTTGCAGCGTTCGTCGCCGCGGTCATCATCCTGTTCCTCGGCGGCTTTATCGTTTACAACGCGTACCAGCATTTCCTCCACCCCGAGCCGGTCGGCAACTATCCTGTCACGATGGCGGCCCTTGCAGGCGCCGGCGCGGTTTCGCTGCACCGTGCGTTCAAGGTGAGGAGCGTCGCCAAAAAGTACGACCTCATATCGCTCAACCTCGACGCCAAGAACTCGATAAAGGACGGCACCGCGTCGTTCGTGGGCCTTGCAAGCGTCGTTGCGGCATTCTTTGGCATCCCCTACATGGACGCAATAGGCAGCATCATGATAGCAGGGTACATCTTTTACATGGCGTTTACCGCGCTGAAAGAGTCGGCGCTCGTGCTTGTCGACGCGGTAAAGAACCCAGAGATGCAAGCCGAGATGATTCTCCACATCGAGAAAAAGTTCAACGTGAAGGTTGAAAAGATACTGCTCCGGCCGGCAGGGCAGGAATTCTATGCGCAGGTGCACGTGGAGCTTGACAGGAACATGAGCCTCGACAAGGCAAACGAGCTGATGTCCAAGATACGGGCGTCTGTCATGTCAGAGTTTGACACGGAAGACACGGTGATAATACCAAAGCCGGTCTAGGACGTGGATCGGTATATTATAGAAATTATATTAAATCAATAGTAATTATATATATAAAGCTGTCATGATGAGAAATAGCATAATTGTTATAATAAATATAAAGAGAAAGCAGAAATATTAAAGTCACGAATAAAGGGCATATGTTGCCGCAGTCATCGTTCAGAAGAGAGGCGTTGCGGAGTGGCGCCAAGTACGGCGCGATTGCAGGGCTGATAGCGACGTGGTCAATATCGACGGCGATAGCGGCGTCGGAACTGGAGCTCGGTCTTCCCATAGGGACGTTCTACGCGGTGATGGGTATGAGCCTTGGCGCCGGCGGCTTTGGCCCTGCCGCGTACGTTGGCTTTGGCTTGCACCTACTGACCGGGACCCTGCTTGGCGCAGTCATAGGGTTTGCGATGTCCCGGTTTGCCATCATGAAATTCTTAAACCCGTACAGGGCGGTCGCCGCAGGCATTGGAGCAGGAGTCGCGGTGTGGCTTGTCCTGTTCCTCCCGGTGACTGAGCTCTTGGTGCAGCCCTCGATGGCAAGGATAAGCCACCTGCTTGCGCAGAGCATGCCGCTGCAGAGTGCGGCGCTTGGCAACGCAGACCAGTTCGTATGGGGAATTGCGCTCAGTGCAATCGTGTTCCACCTAGTATGGGGCGCCATATTTGGCTACATGACAAGCGCGTTTCTGCGCATCAAGGCGTTTCGCGCGGCGCATCCTGGTGAAGGAGGGATGATGCACTAAAATGACAATACAGGGCAAACATGCTTTACTGCAGAGCCGCGGCCTTGCCGTGGCTGGCGCAGGGGCCGCCTCGGGCCTCATAGGCTCGCTTGCAGTCTCGGCGCTGATACTGCTTGGAGAGAGGGTCGCGGGGCTGCCGGTGGGCACGTTCTACCTGATGCTTGTCTCTGCAATTTCGCAGGCGCAGGACTATAACACGTACGCCATAGTGCAGGGCCTGCTCCTGCACCTGCTTGCGGGGGCCGCAATCGGCCTTGTCATTTCGGCGCCCTTTGCAGTTTCAAGAAAGGCTTATTCGTCGCTCGGCAGGTTTGCGCCGGCGTACGGCCTTGCTGCAGGCGCGCTCGTCTGGGCCGCGTTGTTCCTGCCAGTCACATACGGGACGATGGTGCCGCTCCTGCAGTCGCTTGACGGCCGATCTGTCGTAGACCAGCACACGCCCACCGGGACCCTGTTCCGCATTGCGGTTTCAGACATGCTCGCAATGATGGACAGAATTGTCTACAGCGCGCTTGCGTTCAACATGCTCTTTGGGCTGGTCGTGCTGGTGCTCACTAGGGCTTTATCAGAGGCTGCAATGGGCAGGTAATTTTATAAAGCCAACCAAGTCTTTCTCCGCACATGGTCCAGAGGCGCATCCTGAAGAGCCAGAGAAGATTAGGCGAGGCAGTCATGATAGCTTGCGGAGTCGGCCTCGGCATATTGGGCCTTGCGCTCAACATCCCGCAGATCTCGTTTGGCGGCCTCTGCATAATTGGCCTAGGCATATTCTCAATATTCTGGAGATAAAACCACATGCGCAGCAAGAACATTATCATTGTGGTAATAGCGGTAGGCATCATAGTCTCGGCAGGCGCCGGCGCGTTCTTTGCAACCTCCTCTGCGCAAAAGCCACAGACCGACGAAGAATTTGCCAAGGCAGTATTTCAAAAGATGCAGTCGCCCACGATTGCAGCCGCCCCCGTGCTCGGCAACGCAAACGCCCCGGTGACGGTCGTAGAGTTTGGCGACTATTTGTGCACTTTTTGCCACAGGTTCCATCAGGACACCAAGGACAAGCTCATGGCCGACTATGTGCAGACAGGCAAGGCCAAGTTCGTGTTCAAGGACTTTCCGATAAACGACCACCTAGACGGCGGCTCGTCCCTCGGCGCGCAGGCGTCGTACTGCGCCGCTGACCAAGGCAAATTCTGGGAGTTCCACGATTTCATGTACAACAACTGGGGAGGCGAAAAGGCAGGATGGATAACCAAAGAGAACATGGCCGACTTTGCCCAGAAGGTAGGCATTTCAAACATCGATCAGTTCAAGTCGTGTCTTGACTCTGGCAAGTATGCAAGCGTAGTCAAGGACAATTTTAATCTGGCCAAGACCGTCGGGCTGAACGCGACGCCCAGCTTTGTGATAATCCCGGCAAACGGCCGGCCTGAGCCCATCGTGGGCGCTCAGCCTTACCAGGTGTTCCAAGAAGTGCTGAACAAGTACACCACTACTACTAGCGGCTGACCGCGTACCTCTTGCCGGTTAGTGAGAGCAGCGTTTCCGAGACTTCCTTCAAGAGCGCGTCCACTTCAGAGTTTGTTTCTGCCACCTGCTTTTTCAGCTGGTCAAGCCATTGCCGCTCTCTTGCAAGACCCTCCTCGTGCTGGGCTATGATGGTCTCGGCCTCCCTTGCGTGCTGGACCGCGTGGATTTTGCCCTGGCGCAATGTCGCAATCTCTGCGGAAATAGAGGCCGCGTCCTTTTGCAGCTGCGGAAGGGATGACTGGATGGACGCAAGGTGCGAGAGCGCCCTGTCCGAGTCCTTCAGCTGTATCTGGCCGGAGGCGACTGACTTGTAGACCTCTGCAAGGAGCGCAGAGTAGGGCGATATGTCCTGCTCGGCAAGCGCTGACCACGGCTCCTCCGACAGCACCCGAAGACGCCTCTCGGTCTCTTTTGACACGCCGTACGAGTATTTCGACAACGCCCTTGAAACGTGCGAAAACATCTCGGCAAGCTGCGCATTGAACTGCTCCTGCCTCTTTTCAGCCTGCGCGAGTTTTTCGGCCGTGGCCTTGGCCTCTGCAAACTCGGACGAGCTAGAGAGCGCCGCAAGCTCTTCTTTCAGCCTTGCAAGGTCGGATTCAATTACAGAAATGCGCTCCTGCGTGGCCTGTGCGGCCTGCTCGTCCGCCCTTGCCGACGAGATCTTTTGCAAAACGGTGTTGAGCGTGTTTGAGCACCTTACCGCCGGCGCGCGCTCTTGCTCAAACGCAGATATCGCGGCCTTGGCGTCTTTCAGCAGGTCTTCAAGCTCACCAAGCTCGCCCTTCATGTTGGAAGCGTGCTTTTTGAGGAAATAGTTGAGCATCTTGCTGTGCGAGCCGGTGACCTCGCCAAAGCGATGTATCATCGACTCCATCCTCTCCTTGAACTTTTTCGCGTCTCCTAGCGTCTGCACCTGCGGCAGTTCGGATGACGCCTCGCGCCTGAGCGCGGACACCACCATCTTTTTGGTGTTTTCGATGTTGGAGCCGAACCTCTTTTCAAGCTCCTCAAGTTTCAGCTTTTCCTTCTCCATCCCGTCGGCGATGGCCGCAAGGGACGCAAGCGTGCGCGCCGCAGAGTCCCTCGCCGGCGCAAGCCGGGAGGAGAGCGACTGCACTCGGGCCGACTCGATGCTGTCAAGAAGCGACTGAACGTCCTGTATGGAGAGCGTGCCGGCCTGCGGCATGTCCGGCGCAACGGTGGCCGTCCCGCTTTTTTCGGCCTCTTTCTTTTTGAATAACCCAAATGGCACGAGAATCTCTGACGCATCATGAACAAAAAACTGTTGCGGATCAGGGGAAAGGCTTAATGCGCAGTTTGAGGCTATTTTCTCATGGCCGAGGGGCTTGCCTCTGCTCCAAAGCACCCGGTACTTGCTCGTGCCAAGGCGTGGTTTGTGCGCCACGAGCAGACACTTTTGATAGTAAACTGCGTAAGCATAGCGCTCTTGTTCTTCCTCCACATGTTCGGCTCTTTCGTCCCGGTGTCTGCGCCGGCCCTTGCAAGCATCGTCAACGCCTTTGCGATAGTGCTTGCAGCGTTCATCTTTGCAAGCGTGGTGTGGAAGGGAGTAGTGCCGGCGGTGATATGCCTGCTAGGGGTAGTCCTCATGCACAACGCGGTAATCCTGCCGTACTACCCGGCCGCAAATCCGGCGTTTACCGACTTTATGATGAGAGGCGAGGACATTACGAAGGGCTCTGCAGAGGTCTCGTCGCAGGTCGCCTCAACCATGCACTTTTTCCTCGGTCTGGGCATGGTGGCCTTTGCCATCACCCTTGCATACAAGCCCGGCTTTCTTTTCGCGAGGAACCGCCCGCGGCAGGAGGAAGAGGACGATTCCTGGTCAAAGTATCCGATATGGTACGACAATGTCAAGCTGGTGGGCGACCACAGGGAACAGATGGTGCAGGCAAAGACCCTGATGGAGGACAGAGACAGGTATCTCGTATGGCGCTATGAATACGTGCTTGCGTATGTTTACGGCACGGCCCATCTCGTCAGGCCGGACGGGCTTGTGCCCAGAAAAGACACGACGTTTGTGAGGGACGAGGAAAGTGGATTGCTTGTGGGCAAGGCCCGCTACAGCGGTTACTTTACCTGATGATAATGACAAGAATGATGATGATAATGCAAAATTTTTAAAGGGTCGTACACATACCGTTCTTGATGATTTCCACCGTCGTCATATTCGTGCTTGCCTTTGCCGCGCTCGGCCTACTTCTGGGCTTTGCGGCCACGTTTGACGTCTATCCGCAGCACGAGCGCGCAACCAGTGCAGGCGTTGGCCCAAGCAGCAATAACGGTAGCAACGCGTCAATCACGTTTGGCGATCAGGTAAACGTGCAGGTAAAGCCGGCCGGCCAATAATAGCCTCTTCTCTCTGTTTTGAGGCTTGGCGCCAACGTTTTAACCGGCGGGCACCAACGTTCTGGCATTGGACGCTGAGAGGCAAAAAGCCGCAGAGCAGATGATATCTCAGGAGGTAGACGCCGTAGGCTCCAACCCCGCAAGGGTAAAGGGCAACGGCTGCGCCGCGTGCCACGTCCTTTTCACGCTCGTAGACAGGATGGAACTAAGCGAGACCGACGCGGCTGACCTCCTGTCGGAAATCCTGACTGAAAGGCCGGAGCTGAACGACCGCTTTATCGAGATGGTTGAGAGCATACATATGAAGCAGCGGATGGCGGGCGTCGCGTTTTCCATAAAGACGCGGAAGGCAAAGGACCGCTACATCGACTCTCAGTTCAAAAACGCGCTGGACGAGCTTTTGGGCGACTCTGCAAGTTTTGGCGCAGAGCTGGCAATCCGCAAGCTGGTAGTCGCACACATTTCCCTGCAGATAGCCCAGAATCTAGGGATAGACTATCACGCCGCGACGGAGGAACTGTACTACTACATGAGAAAGCATGGCGAGGAGACGCATGAGCAGTTGATGCAGCTTGTCAGGTCCATGATAGAGAGGGGCGCCAAGGAAAAATGAAGGAAAAAGGGCGGGCGTTCGACCTTGACGATCTC
>DASUXB010000045.1:0-3176 GCA_036378195.1 Nitrososphaera sp. | reverse complement strand
AAAGCATTCGAGCGTATGCCTTGGAAGCTCGCTTAAGCTGCAGGAGGCGTTTTCTGACGCTGGCTTTCCGGAAAACGTGTTCCAAGTGGTAATCGGCGACTATCGCGCCGGCGAGGCACTTGTGCAGGCAGGCATCGACGCAGTCTCGGTCACCGGCAGCGTGAATACTGGAAAACGTGTGGCCGAGCTTGCGTCCAAAGACCTAAAGAAATTCGTGCTGGAGCTTGGCGGCAGTGATCCGTTTATCGTGCTTGAGGACGCCGACCTAAAGCAGACGGCGTACATGGCCACGCAGTCGCGTCTTTTGAACACGGGCCAGAGCTGCATATCCGCCAAGAGGTTCATAGTGGTCAAGAGCATCGCGGAGAAATTCACGAAACTGTTTGTCGAAGACACGCAGGCGGAGGTGCTTGGCGATCCGCTTGACCCCAAGACCACAATCGGCCCGCTGGTTCGCGACAGCCAGAGGCAGGCTCTTGCAAGGCAGGTCGACGACGCAAGGGCAAAGGGAGGCAAGGTGCTTGTCGGGGGCAAGCCCGTCCCAAGAGACGGCTACTTTTACGAGCCGACCATAATCTCGGGCGTCGGGCACGAGATGAGCGTTCTAAAGGAAGAGGTGTTTGGCCCGGCCGCGCCGATAATAGTGGTGGAAGACGAGGTGCAGGCGATCCGCGAGGCCAACAACTCGGAGTTTGGACTTGGCGCAAGCGTGTGGACCAACGACATCGAGCGCGGGATAAAGGTTGCAAGGCAGATAGAATCCGGCATAGTTTCGGTGAACGAGATGGTCAAGTCTGACCCGCGCCTGCCCTTTGGCGGCGTAAAGAAATCCGGCATCGGCCGGGAGCTGTCAGAGTTTGGAATAAAAGAGTTTGTCAACATCAAGTCGGTGGTGGTGAAGGACATCCAGAGCAAGCTGCTGGTGGAATAATAATAACAACAAAAGAGAAAGAGGACGGAAGAAGAAAGGCAGTCCGGCTAGGGATTGATTACCGCCCTGCCGAGTATCTTGCCGGCCTTTAGATCTTCAAGCGCAGTGTTTACCTCGTCGAGCTTGAACCGGCGCGACACCACGGACTGGATCTTGCCCTTCTTGGCAATCTCCACGAGCTCCACCAGGTCGGCGTACTTGCCCGTGTAGGCGCCCGTAAGGGTGAACGCCCTCAGCGGTATGAGCGGAAGGTTGAGTTCCATGGATCCTCCGAAAAGGCCAACCATCACCAGTCTTCCGCGCTTTCTCAGCATGTTGAATGAGTTTGGCGCCGTCTTTGCATTATTGACAAAGTCGATGACTGCTTCGGCTCCGAGGCCCTTTGTGGCGTCCTTGACTCCTTGCACAGGGTCGCCCTTGCCCGAGTTCACGGTAATAGCGGCTCCGAGCTTTTTTGCCTCTTCCAGTTTCTTGTCGTCAATGTCGACAACGGCTATCCTTGCGCCGGTTATTGCCTTGGCTATCTGCACCGCCATGAGCCCCAGGCCGCCTGCGCCGATTATCACCAGCGTCTCGCCGTCCTTTACAGCCGCCTTTTTCACGGCTGTAAACGCGGTCAGGCCAGAGCACGCAAGCGACGCTGCCGCGGCAGTGTCATAGTCTCCCAGTTTTACAAGGTACTTGTAGCTTGGGACCAGCGCGTACTCGCCGTACCCCCCGTCCTGGTACACGCCTAGCGACCTCGGTGCATCGCAGAGGTTTTCCTCGCCGGCCTTGCACGCAGGGCACGTGCCTTCTCCTATCCACGGGTAGACCAGCACCTTCTCGCCCTTGCTGTAGCCGGTGACCTTGTCGCCCATTTCCACTATCGAGCCGGCGACCTCGTGGCCCGGCGTCAATGGGAACTTTACTCCGCGGTCTTCAACCTTCATGAAAACTCCCTGCGGGCCGGCGTAGCCTCCTTCCCACAGGTGCAGGTCGCTGTGGCAGACTCCTGCGCTGTCCACCTTTACAAGGACCTGCTCGCCGCTTGGCTTTGGTGTAGCAATATCTTCTACCTTCAAGGGTTCCTTTGTCTTGATTATGCGTGCAGCCTTCATGCGTCTCTGTACCATGCGATTGGTATTAAACTAAACGCACGTATGTACGACAGTTTATCTTGCAATCCTGTGCAACTGTTCATGACGATAATGATGATAAGGGTAGCGAGGATCTATTCCTTTGAAAGCGACGGCAGCTACCGCGTGCTGGTGGACAGGCTGTGGCCAAGGGGCGTCAGCAAAAAGAGCGTGGACCTGTGGCTAAAAGACATCGGCCCGTCCGACGCTCTGCGCAAGTGGTTCTCTCACGACGATAAAAAGTGGGACGGCTTTAAGGAGCGCTATTTCAAAGAGCTTGAAGGAAAGCAAGAATTTATGAAAACTATCCTTGAAAAAGAAAGGCAGGGACCTGTGACCTTGTTATTTGCGGCAAAAGATGCAGAGCACAACAACGCGGTTGCGCTTTTGGAATACCTGAAACGCTTTAATTGCTAGGACGCGTCTTTCCACTCTATGCGTACTAGTGCGGTCGCAATAGTCCTTGCGGCAATAGCAGCCGCTGGCGCAATCGCAATCCCGTTTGGCAACCCGGCGTTTCTGGACAGGGCGATTGCGCTTGAATGCGTGTTCATCGCCCTTGCAGTCTTGACGTTTGCAGGCTACAAAAAGCAGCTGTACGCGTGCATTCCGCTTGCAGTCATTGTGATGGTTGGAAATTCGCTTGCTCCCCCGCACGTGGAGATAATGACGACGTTTTCAAAGCCGCTCAACGCGGTGGTGCTCATAACGGGCGGGTACATACTGCAAGTGGCGCTTATAGCAACTACTGTACTAGAGCTGCAAAAGAAAAAGGCTGCCAGCCAGGAAATAAAGGGTTAGCCAGAGCCGAGGATGCTTTCCTTTGACAGCGCCTTGTCAAGCTCTGCCTTGGTCATCAGCTTCTTTTCAAGGACGAGCTCTCTGATGGTCTTGTTCGTTTTCAGCGCCTCTTTGTAGATTTCCGCCGCCTTTAGGTAGCCGACGTAAGGGTTCAGGAGCGTGACAAGCACCGGGCTTTTCTCGATGTACGATTCCAGCTTTTCCCTGTTGGCCTTTATCCCGTCAATCATGTTTTCTGCAAACACGGGCAGGAAATTTTTCAGCATATCGGTCGAGTCGAGCATGTTCTTTAGCATCCCGGGCAGCATGACGTTTAGCTCGAACTG
>DASUXB010000044.1:0-3947 GCA_036378195.1 Nitrososphaera sp. | reverse complement strand
AACCTTTCCTGTTCCTTTACCGAGTCAAGCTCGGCATTTAGCGCCTCCTGCAGCCGAGCAATGCCTGCGTCGATGTCAGCCATCTTCGCCTTCGGCCTTGACTGCTTTTCTGCAAGGTGCTCTATCCGCTTTTCCTCCATGATGACGTCGAACTTAGCCTGAAGGTCCGCCCTGAGAGTTGCTGTCCTCTTTTCAAGCTCGTCCTTCCATTTTTCCGCCTCGCGCCTTGCCTCTGTAGGAACCACCCTCTGCGGTACGAGCGTGTGCGCCGGGAGCGGAACAAGCTGGCCGTCAAACGCGGCAAGCTCCTGCAACTTGTCAAGCGAATGCTTGGCAAATCCCTTTTCAAAGACGGAAGCGCTCAGCTCAAAGACAGGGTGAAAGACCTCCTCCTGCTCTACCGATAGGACCTTCATTGACCTGACATTGTTGCCGAGCTTGGCAAAGCTTTGCAGGTTCTTTGGCTCGAATTTTTTCTCCAGCTGCATAAACGTAGAATGCTCGCCTGATGCTGTCAGGACATCGTTGCGGGTTGTTTCTTGCTCTGGCATTGCAGCGGAAAGCTGAACTTCTTCTTTTTCTTCTGCCGCTGGCCCTTCTGTTGATATTTCAACTTTAGTCTCGGCCTCCTCTACTGCTGTTTCTTGCACTGCTGGCCTAGCCTCCTCTTTCATTTCCTCCATAAGCTCGGCTATCTCGCCATTCTCAAGGGGCCCGCGGTGGTAGGTGAGCGTCCACCTTGACTTTATCACGCCCCGGAACTTGGGGTCAAACGTGTTGCAGAAAAACTCGCCGGCCTTTAGTCGCGAGATCTCTTTTTCTGCAAACGAGTCCAGCTCCAGCCCGACACTCACGCGCTGTATGTCACGCTGCGCGCCAAGCCTGCCTATGAACCGCACGTTGGCGTTTGAAATCACCTTGTAGTCGAGGTCGACCGCGTTCTGGCTTGCAAGCAATAGCCCGAGGCCAAACGCCCTTGCCTGCTTTATCAGCAAGAGGAGCAGTTTTTTGGACGGAGGCTCCCTGACGGGCGGGCAATAGCCTGCTATCTCGTCAAAATACAGGAGGTAGCGCAGCGTCTGGGCGCTTCCTTGCTTTATCAGCCACTGGAACAGCTGCTGGAGCACAAGCTCTACAAACAGGTGCTTTTCCTGCTCTGACTGGATGTTGCGCAGGTCAAGCACGTTTATCGACGGGCCCTTCATCAGCTTGGAAAAGTCAAGAGAATCTGCCGCGGACCACGAGCGCAGCTTGGGGTCTGAGATCAGCAGGTTTATCCGGGTAGCAAGCTTGCGCCGGTCCTTGTCGCCAAGGACGTCAGATACGTGAAGTGAGCCCACCGTGCTGATTGGTGGGCTCTCTATTCTCCTTATCAGGTCCTTTACCGTAATTGACTGGCCGGACTTCCAGGCATCTTCCAAGAGGGCAGAAACGAAAGTTATCTCTTTTCTGTCGCCCTCGCTATAGCCAGCAAGCCTGAGCAGGTTGTGCGAGGTGAGGTCGAGAATGTCGGCAGCTGCCGACACGTCATTTTGCAAAAGCCTAGAAAAATCCTTTGGGCCAGAGAGGTCCGGCGAGATGCCGACCGGCAGGCCGGCAGATGACTTGGGTGTGAATATCCGTACCGTGACGGTTCTTGCAAATTCCGCCGGTGCGTCTGGCCTGACTGCAAATTCTTTCATCCGGTCAGAGTATGCCTTTTGCAGGCTCTTGGTGTACTCTGTCCTGTCTATTTTCAGCGCGTCGGCCTCTTTTTCAGACCATTCTGAGAAATCAAAAGTCGAGGACTTGAACGCAAGGTTGCCGATGTCGCCCTTGGGGTCGATGGCAAAAGTCGGGATGCCCTGCAATGCGGCTTCCTCTACGAGCACCTTTGAGAGCACGGTCTTGCCAGAGCCGGTGGCGCCAAGGATGATGGCATGCCTTGTGAGCGACGCTACATCGATCTCGAACTTGCTGCTGTTGTTGTCGTCGCCGGCCTTTCCTACATGGAATCTGGGCATCCGGTTTTCAGTGCGGGCGCATGTTAAAAAGTGCTATGGATTTTTACCCATCCTGTAAAAGAGGACGAGCTCGCCGGCTCCCGTCTTTTGCACGCGCACAAGACGGAATTTCGGGCCTTGCGATATGGCGTCATAGCCGTCGCCTTCGACGAGCGTGGTGGCAAGCCGGCCGCCGGCGACCCTTGGCGCTATAGTTAGTATCAGTTCGTCTGCAAGGCCGAGACTCAGAACAGACCAGTTGAGCTCGCCCCCACCTTCGACCAGGATTTTCTTGAATCCCATCTTCTTTTCAAGTTTAGAAAAGAGTGCCTTGATATCGACTGCTTTGTCGCCCGCCACTGTGACCTCGGCGCCGGTTTCCCTTATCCTCTCGATGTCGGCTGCGCTTGCCTGCTTGCTTGCGGCAACCAGTGTCCTTATTTCGCGCGCGGTGCGCAATAGCTGCGAGTCGCTTGGTATTCTGCCCCTGCTGTCTACAATCACGCGTACCGGGTTTCTGCCCCTGACAAGCCGGACTGTCAGCTGCGGGTCGTCGACAAGCACCGTCGATATTCCCACCACCACCGCGTCAGAGCCGGCGCGAAGCCTGTGGACCCTTTTCAGGTCTTCCTTTGACGAGATTGTAGAGTCGCCTGAGGCCGTCGCTATCTTGCCGTCAATCGTCATCGCGGCATTTACCGTAACTTTCATGATAACAGCTCTCCTGAAACGAGCCTGCCGGCGGCCATCACGGCGCGCACTGTGTCCTTGCTAGCCCTGTGTACGATGGCCGCGTAAGGGTCATGCATGGGATAGAGGTCGGCGTGCCTCTTGTCTATGAACAGAAGGTCCGCTACTCTGCCGGGTGCTACCCAGCCGGTGTCAAGGCCAAGCATCTTGGCCGCATTTGCAGTCGCCATCTTGATCAGTTCCCGAGGCTCAATAAAGTCGCCCTGCGCGTGCGATGCCTTCCATATGTAGTCCATCTCGCGGAACATATCCGGCGAGTTGAGCATCACGTTGTCCGTGCCTATAGCGACGAGGCAGCCGCGCCTTGACATCTCTGCGACGCGGGGCAGGCCTGCGCCAAGGACGCCATTTGCACGCGGGCACACCACGATGCCGGCCTTGCCTGCTGCAAGCGACATCTCATCGCCGGTGGCGTGTGTCATGTGCACCAGGATGTCTGGCTTTAGATGGCGCATTATGCGCTCGACTTCGCTCTTGCCGGTGTTTTCTCGGGAAAACTGGACCGTCTCGGCCGACTCGGCCGCGTGTATTGCAACTAGCTTTGCAGCCGCAATCTCGCCGTACTGCTCAAGAGCAGCATCAGTGTTCTCGTTTGCGCCGCTGATGCCGAGGCCGTCGGCGTTTTCCAGCACCTGCTTTGCGGTGGCAACTGCGTTTTCTGGCAGCCCCTCTGTTCCCGCGGGGTTGGCATAATAGTGGTCGACCCTGCCGAGCGCGACGCACTTTATCGGCAGGCCGGCTATCGCGCTTTTCAAGAGCTTGATGCCTTCGGGCCCGCCCTCGCGGAAATCAGCAAACGTCGTTATCCCTTTCTGCAGCATAGAGACGGCCGAGCTTTTTATCATCGCGGCAAGGTGCGCTGGCGGGCTCTTTTCGAGGATCTTTTTCTTTGCCCCAAACACAGGGTGCACCCTCGCGTCAAGCTTGTTTCCTGCCGAGATGTCCTTGCCAATCGAGTCGGCAATGTGGGTGTGCGCATTGATAAAGCCGGGCATAACGAGAAAGCCGCCGGCGTCCAGCACCTTTTTTCCCCGAACAGAAGAGCGGCCTTCTCCCGCGCTCTTGATGATTCCTTTTTCGATCTCGATGTAGCCGCGCTCTATGTGCTCTAGGTTTTCGCCAAGGAGAATGCTTGCGTTTTCAATTACTACTAGCATCGTATTTCATAGATCGTCTGGATCTTGCCTTCGTCGCGCATGTCGCGGATCGTGTCGA
>DASUXB010000043.1:0-8007 GCA_036378195.1 Nitrososphaera sp. | reverse complement strand
CTGCCTTTATCTCGTCTGCGCAGACCTCGTACAGTTTGTCGAGTATGCGCGATGCCCTTGCTATCACCTTCATCTCGGCCTCGTCCTTTATCCTGCGCGTCAGAAAGAACGGCTCGGTGTCGACGATAATGTTTCCTTGCAGCTTCCTCACCTGCTCAACGGTGCCATAGTCGCTGCAGTCAGTACACGTTTTCTTGTTCTTAATCTGCGAAACAAACGTGGTCAAGAGCTCGCTTCCCCTCTCTGTAGGAATAACCTCGCAGTCTACCGACGACTGCTGCGCTCGCGAGTATTCCAGTTTCGGCGCTACGAGCTTGGTTCCGCTCTCGGTGCATACCGCTATTGCCTCGCCCCAAAAGCCGGTGAGGTAAAACACGTTTTCAGGCTCAAACGCCGCCACCGCGTCGCAGCCGGCCCTTGCGGCATGCTGCAAAAGTCGAGACCTGCGCTCTTTCATCATCATATATGTATGCCTCGATTAAAGGCCCAGTTTTATAAAACGTTGCCAAGAAAAATTGCTGTTGCGACGGATGAGCCTCTACCCGGCGTATGCTGCCCCGGAAGAGACTCTTGACGGCATCCCGAACTTTTCTGCAATATTTCGGTACATGTCCAGCTCTTGTGACGACAGTGGTCTCACTTTAGCCGTCGCTTCTCTGAAATGCTGCATCTTTACTTTCAGGTCCTTGGAGTGGCTTTCCGCCTCCTTGGCGTCGCCCTTGTATTTTGCAATATGCTCGCGCAGTGCAAGCATGACGGCAGCAGAGGCGACCGACGCAATGTCTGCGCCGGTGTAGCCGTCCATGTCGCCTGCCAGTTTTTCAACGTCGACGTCCTTGTCAAGCGGCTTTTTCTTTGTGTGGATCTTGATTATCTGTAACCTAGATTCCCTGTCCGGCGGCGGAACGTACAGCAGCCTGTCAAACCTGCCGGGGCGAAGCAGCGCGGGGTCGATGATGTCGGGCCGGTTCGTAGCGGCTACCACCACGACGTTTGCCAGTATCTCTAGGCCGTCAAGCTCTGTCAGCATCTGGCTTATCACCCTCTCTGTCACATGCGAGTCGCCAAAACTGCCTCCCCGCATAGGAGCTATGGCGTCAATCTCGTCAAAGAATATGATGCAAGGCGCAGCCTGCCTTGCCTTTCGGAATATCTCCCTGACGCCTTTTTCTGATTCTCCCACCCACTTGCTCAAGAGCTCCG
Organism: Nitrososphaera sp.; assembly: GCA_036378195.1. Lineage (GTDB taxonomy): Archaea > Thermoproteota > Nitrososphaeria > Nitrososphaerales > Nitrososphaeraceae > Nitrososphaera. The sequence continues at coordinate 6,804 of DASUXB010000043.1, read as the reverse complement.
GCCCCTTTATGCTGATAAAGTTGGCCTCGCTTTCGTTTGCAGCAGCCTTGGCAAGGAGGGTCTTGCCGGTGCCCGGGGGCCCATACAGCAGGATGCCTTTTGGCGGAGTCGCGTCCGAATATTCAAAAAGCTCCTGGTACTTTAGCGGCCATTCCACGGCTTCGCGCAGCTCTTGCTTGACGCCCTCTAGGCCGCCCACGTCGGCCCACTTGACATCCGGGACTTCGACAAACACCTCCCTCATGGCAGAAGGCTCCATCTCCTTTGCCACGTCCAGGAAATCCTGCATCTTTACTATAATCTTGTTTAGCACTTCGCCGGGGATGCTTTCCGCGGATACGTCGATTTCCGGAAGGACGCGACGCAGGGCGCGCATGGCGGCCTCCTTTGCCAGCGCCTGCAGGTCGGCCCCGACAAAGCCATGCGAGATGTCTGCCAGTCTTTCCAGGTTCACGTCCTTGTCAAGAGGCATACCTCTTGTGTGGATCTGTAGCACCTCCAGCCTGCCGTCCCTGTCCGGTACTCCAATCTCTATTTCTCTGTCGAACCTGCCGGGCCTTCTGAGCGCAGGATCAATAGCGTTTATCCTGTTGGTGGCGCCTATTACCACTACCTTGCCCCTTGCGGCAAGCCCGTCCATCAGCGACAAGAGCTGCGCCACCACTCTGCGCTCGACTTCGCCGCTGACCTCCTCCCTCTTGGGGGCGATGGAATCCAGCTCGTCAATGAATATTATCGACGGCGCGTTCTTTTGCGCTTCCTGAAAGATGTTGCGCAGCCTCTCCTCGCTTTCGCCGTAGAACTTGCTCATTATCTCCGGCCCGCCTATCGAGTAAAAGTTGGCCTGCGTCTCGTTGGCCACCGCCTTTGCAAGCAGGGTCTTGCCTGTTCCGGGCGGGCCGTGTAATATGACGCCCTTTGGCGCCTCGACTCCAAGCCTCCTGAAAAGCTCCGGGTGGCGCAGGGGGAGCTCTATCATCTCCCTGACTTTTGTCACCTCGCCGCGCAGGCCGCCAATGTCCTCGTACGTGATGGCCGGGATGCCGGCTTCTTTGGCCGCGGCTGCCGCCTTGGCGCTCTCCTCTGATATCGATACTTCTGTCGACTGCTCTATGATGACAGGCCCCGAGGGGTTTGTCGAGATGACGACTAGATCAACGCGCTGACCCATGATGCTGAGCGGAATCGTGTCTCCCTTTGTGACGAGCTGTCCCTGCAAAAAGCCTGCAAGGTAGACTTCGGCGCCCAGAATGCGCAGGGGTTCCGTGGGAGCAAGCGCGACGCTCTGCGCTGGCTTTGCCTCCACCTTTTTGACATCAACGGTGTCGCCTATCCCTATTCCGAGCTTGTTTCGGGCATAGCCGTCAATCCTTATCAGTTCTTTTCCGTTGTCCCTCTGGTACGCAGGCCAGTTCAGGACTGTGGTTTTCCTCTTGGTTGCAGGGGAGGTGATCTCTACCGCGTCGCCGGTTGTTATGCCAAGCCTTCCGGCCACCTCGGGGTCTATCCTTGCAATCTTTCTCCCGGCGTCCCGGGCGTCTGCCTCTGCCACCTTCAGGCTCGCTTTGTTATTATTGTCAGAAGAAGAAGGCATCATCTGATGATGACCTCCAGAGCAACGATTTCGCGTTTCCAGCCACGCTTGTTGTTGTTGTCGACCACGGCTATCTTTGGCGTTTATTTATCTAATGAGTTACGGTTTTCCCGGCGCTGCGGTAATTATTAGTCCGTCCTGCTTTTCAGGTTCCATGCGGAAGGTAAAGCTGTTCATCGCTTCAAGCCTTGACTGCTACATCGCAAGGAGCGACGGAAGAGTCGACTGGCTGTTTACGGACGGCGACTATGGCTATGCAAAATTCTATGATTCAATCGACACTGCCATAATGGGGAGAAAGACCTACGAGACTGCGCTGAAATTCGAGGAGCAGCCGTACAAGGACAAGAAATGCTACGTGTTCACCAGAAGCCCGGGCGAGAGATACCGTAATGTCGAGTTTTCCTCTGACGTTGTCGGCGTCACAAGAGACCTCGTATGCTCTGAAGGCAAGAAGGACATCTGGCTTGTCGGAGGCGCCGAGATAAACTCTATTCTACTTGACGCCGGCTTGGTGCACGAGATAATCGTGGCGGTGCATCCGACTATCTTGGGAAGCGGCATACCGATGTTCAACAAAGTAAAACAGGCTGATATGAAACTGCTCGACCTCGTCAGGTACGACAACGGCCTGCTCCAGATGCGCTACGAACTACTACTACTGTCTTGTTGATTTAAATATCGGCCAGCGCGCCATTTCCCCCGCTCATGGAATACCTCGTCATGCTTCCCGGTCCTACAAACGTGCCCAACAGGGTGATGAACGCCATGCTTGCGCCTGTGATAAACCACAGGAGCGACGATTTTCGCGTCCTGTACAAGGAGATATTTGAAAAGACCCAGAAGGTCTTCCAGACCACCGGCGACGTGGTGCTCCTCACGACTTCGGGCACCGGCGCGGTCGAGACCTCGGTCGTCAACCTCATAAAAAAAGGCGACAAGGCAGTCATCCCGGTCAACGGCGAGTTCTCCACGCGCCTTGCAGACCTCATCGACAGCTGGGGCGGCCAGGCGATCAGGATAAAGGCTCCGTTTGGCGAAAACCCGCCGTACGAAGAGTTTGAGAAGGTTTTCGATCAGCACAAGGACATCAAGGCGCTGTACGCGGTGTACAACGAGACTTCGACTGGCACCACAATCCGCTACATGGACAAGCTGGGCGAGCTTGCTTCACGCAAGGGCGCGTTCTTTGTCGCCGATTCCGTTTCAATCCTCGGAGGCGACGAGCTCCCGGTGGACAAGTGGAACATCGACGTCTGCGTCACTGCATCGCAAAAGGCGCTTGCAGCACCTCCGGGCGTCTCGCCGGTGTCGGTGAGCCCAAGAGCCAAGAAATACATGCAGGAAAACCCGCCTCCCACTGCTTACCTCAACTTGAAACGCTACTTCAAGTACCAGGAGGAGCACTTTGAGACGCCGTTCACGCCTGCATTGCCATTATACTATGCGTTCCGCGAGGCTCTCAACATCATACTCGAAGAAGGCATGGAGAACAGGATAAGGCGCCACAAGATATGCGCCGACGCCTTTTACGCCGGCCTCAACGCTATGGGCCTGACCCCGTTTGCCAAGCCGGACGCAAGGAGCAACGTCGTCATCGCAGTCAACTACTTGCAGGGGATGGACGACAAAAAGTTCCGGGGCCTGCTCGGCGAGCAGTTCAAGGTTCTCGTCGCCGGCGGCTTTGGCGACTTAAAGGGCAAGGTGTTCAGGGTCGGCTGCATGGGCGAGGTGCACAGATACCACGTCATGAGGACGCTGTCGTCAATCGCTTCTGCAATGAACATGATAGGCGTCAAGGCAAACCCAGAAGCCACGTCTGTCGCACTGGAAAGGCTCAAGGCGCTCAACTAGAGCCCTTTTTCTCCTCTTTTTACACAAAGGGCCATTTCTTTATGTGTGCGTGCGCGCGTGTTTCCAACTCCCCACAACTACAAAATGGTAATGTAGGTTTCGGCTTGTTTTTCAAGCAAGTCAAATGCGTGTTCGTAGTATATTAGTGGGTACTGGCGCAAGCTGCATGCGCCCTGAAAAGAAAAAAAGAGAAAGCAGGCGAGTTGAGTTACTTACTTCCACTCCCAGCCTTTGGAGCTTACATTTCCTTCCATGTCGCCCTCGTGCTCAAAAACGACTGCGACGCCATTCAGTGACGCAAGCGAGCCCTTGGACTGCGTACTCAAGTAGATAGCTCCCGCAAACCTGATCTTTCCATTCTGGATGAGCTTGCCCATGCCGTTTCCCTTCCAAGTGACCATCTGGCCGTCGTTGGACATCATGCATCCCTGTCCCTGGCCGTACATCAAGCCGTCCTGCATCATGGTCGAGGTGTATGTGCCCATGTTTACCCCGTCAACCCCTTTGACCTTGATTTTCGTTTCAAACGACACTTCCATCGTCATTGCATCCAGCACCCTCCTGCCCGTCACCTTGCCTTTCTCATCAAATACGAGATCGCCTTGCATAAAGTAGAGGTATCGGCGAGATTGATTTAAGGTGTACTACGCTATGTTCTATCGAGTCTTACAGTGGGTCATGCCATAGCCTCCATGACAAAAAGCATTCATGCAAGTTTTCTGCTCCAACATTATATGGAGAACCACGTCCTGAACTATTGCAAGAGGGTTTTTTCAAAGCCATACTATGTGTGTGCATATATATGTCCTCTACAGCTTTTCCTTTTTTGTTTTAAGACTATCTGCTCTCAATGATTAATGTGTTATAGTTAGTTAGCCTCGGCGTATTTTTTAAAGTTGTTTAGGATTGCCTGCCAGCCTGAGCGCTGCACGTTTTCTGGATGCGTGTTCTCTGGTTCAAACGTCTCTGTGATTTTCACTCCTTGAGGCGAATCCGCAAATTCTACCTTTACGTGCCGGCCGTCGTCCATATCGTTCTCTATCAGTTCGTGTTCTTTGACGCTAGTATAGACGCCACCAAAATCAAAGCTCGCGCTCTTGTCCTTGGCGGCCATCGTGGTCTTGAACCTGCCTCCGACGCGCAGGTCGTTTTCAGCGGCCGGTGCCTCCCAGTCGTCCGAAGCAAAAGCCCAGCCAGTGATGTGTTCCGGCCTGTTCCAGCACTCCCATACTTTTTCCACGGGGGCGTTCACTACGGTTTGTACGGTAATGGCGTTTTTCATATATATGCACCCTATTGCAAATTGCATAAAAGGAATTGCGCCCCAAGGGGAGTAAGTTTATCCCTCTTCTTCCTTGAGCTTTTTTCGGCGAGCAAGCTCTGCCTCGCTTGGAGTCTCTAGCCCAAACGATCCTGTCTTGACTTTGCCCGCACGTTCGTACGAGGCGACGATAACTCCGCTTGGCGAAATCTCGCCTTCAACAAGTTTGAATCCAGCTGGAATCGCGCCGCCTGCAAACAGCCGCTTGCCAGCGCCCAAGGTGACAGGAAATATCTTTAGCCAGAGCTCGTCGACAAGGTCGTGCTTTAAAAGCGTCTGGACAAGATTGCCGCTGCCGTGAACCTGTATGTCTGGCCCATCCTGCTCCTTTAGTTTTTTGATCTCCTTCCAGACATCGCCCTTGACAAGTTCGGAATTGCCCCAGTCCAGCTTTGTAAGCGTCTTTGAAGATACGTATTTCTTGGCGTTGTTAATTCTGGCTGCAAATGGATCTTCGCTAGTGTTCATGTATGGCCAGTGAGCCGCAAATATCTCGTACGTTTTCCTGCCAAGCAACATTTCAAAGGGTTTGCTCATTTGCTTGACCATCACTTTGCCAATAAAGTCATCAGAGTATCCGGCAACCCAGCCTCCATGCTTGAACCCTCCTGTAGTGTCTTCCTCCGGACCGCCCGGAGCCTGCATCACACCGTCGAGCGATAGGAAAGACAGGACAATTAGTTTTCTCATTTTATTTCCTCCTGTAAGCCGAGTTTTTTGTTCATGTTTGAATTATAGTAGATGACATAAAAGGCGTTACTCCCCAAGGGGAGAAAATTTGCCAAGCGCCGCCGCAGCCCGCACCACTCTAATTATGACTTTTGAATTTGTCTATGCTCTCATCTTCTCACTCCTGCCAAAATTACTTCTTTTAACTGCGTACCTGCAAAGCATTACCGCAATTGCAAAGCAGAAAACAGGAAAAGAATCGGAGGTCTATGCAGATACGTGCTCATTTTATGCAATTATGCACGCTCAAAATCCGGCCTTATGCACCCGCGTTTTCATGGAATATATTCCGACCCACGTTCAAAATATTCCAATTCAACAAGGCAATTATTTCAGGATCAACCACCCGTCAAGATTAATATAAGGTAGAAACCGTCTCGCAATTCATGCCTTTGGAAAAGGGTTCACTTGTATTGCTAGATTACACTGCCAAAGTTAAGGACACTAACGAGGTTTTTGAGACTACTCGCGAAGAAGAGGCGAAAAAGACAGACCTCTACGACCCGACCCGCAAGTACGAGCCGAGGCTCGTCTCCGTCGGCGAGGCGTGGGTGCTAAAGGGCCTCGACGAGGCGCTGGCAAAGGCAAGTGTCGGCGACAAGATGAATATCGAAGTCACGCCGGACAAGGGCTTTGGCGAGCGCGACCCAAACAAGGTGAGGATGATTCCGCAGCGCAAGCTCGGCGACAAGGCAGACGAGGTCCGCGTCGGCGACGTCGTGGAACTGGACGACAGGACAGGGATCATTCGCTACGTCGGCTCTGGCAGGCTGCAGGTCGATTTCAACCACCGCCTTGCGGGCAAGACACTCGTGTACGACGTAAACATCATCAAAAAGCTTGACACTGACAACGACAAGGTAACTGCACTCATAAAGCGCAGGATTCCGATAGAGGACAGCAAGATCAAGTTCAACCTGTCTGGCGCAAACTTGGAAATGGAACTGCCGGAAGAGACGTACCTGGCAGAGGGCTTGCAGATAATAAAGAGGGCAGTCGCAAACGATGTCTTCAAGTTCGTGCCGGCCGTCAAGAATGTCAAGTTCGTAGAGAACTATGCAGCCCCACAACCGGCGGCAGCTGCTGCTGAAAAGAAGGAAGAAGCAGGGGCAAAACCGGCCGAGGCAGCCAAGGCAGAAGCGGCCAAGTAACAGCCCTCCCCTTTTTACCCTTCTTACAGTAGCAAAAACTTATTATATTAAAAAACCCAACTTTTAGGCAGCATGGAAAGCGCTCAACACGTACAAAGCATAACAGTAACCCCCAAGGCGGCAGAAAAGGTCGCCGAGTTCATGAAGCAGGAGGG
>DASUXB010000042.1:0-11256 GCA_036378195.1 Nitrososphaera sp. | reverse complement strand
ACGTTGAAGGCAGCAAGAAATTGCTTGTCGCCATCAGCGAGATTAAAGGCGTAGGTTACAATTTTGCCCAAGTATTGACGCAGTCGCTGAACGTTAACCCGAATATGCGCGTCGGTTTCCTGACAGACAAGGAGCTGCGCGAGATAGAGGAAGCTATCTCTAATCCAACCAAGTTCGGCGTGCCGGAATGGTACCTGAACCGCAAGAAGGACATGGATACTGGCACGACGCACCACATGATTACTTCGGATCTTGATTTTGCCATCGGCAACGATGTTGACCGCGAAAAGACGGTCATGAGCTGGAGAGGCTACAGGCACATGTTCGGCCTGAGAGTGAGAGGCCAGCGCACGAGGACGACCGGCAGGAAGGGAGGAGCGGTCGGAGTGAAAAAGACCAAGCTCGTCACTGGCGCGGCACCGGCAGCGCCTGGAGCAGCACCGGCGGCAGGAGCTGCGGCGCCTGCAGCAGGAGGAGCGGCAGCCAAGCCAGCAGCGGGCGCGGCACCGGCAGCAGCTGGAGCGGCGAAACCCGCGGCAGGAGGAGCAGCACCGGCAGCCAAGCCAGCAGCGGCAAAGGAGCCGGCGAAAAAGTAAGAGGTGTCATGAATGGGAGATCCTAGAAAGCAAAAGAAACTTTTCCACCGTCCAAGGAGAATATGGACCACAGACCAGCTTAACGCTGAACTTTATATCATGGGCTCGTACGGCCTGAGGAACAAGCGCGAGCTCTGGAAGGCCCAGACAGAGATGGCAAGGGTCAGGAACCAGGCACGCGCGCTGCTTGCACTTTCGACAGAGGCCAGGGCAGAGAAGGAAAAGAGGTTGCTTAACTTTTTGTCGAGGATTGGCCTCGTAAAAGAGGGTGCAACGCTTGATGACATTCTCGGATTGAAGGTTGAGGACCTGCTTGAGCGCAGGCTCCAGACAATAGTCATGAAGAGGATGGGCACAAAGTCTGCGTCGCAGGCACGCCAGGTGGTGAGCCACGGCCACGTCTCGATAGGCAACAGGAAGATAAACAGGCCGGGCTACATTGTAAAGACGGAAGAGGAGGCACAGATACTCCTCCATCTTGAGCTCCCATCGGCAGCGCCAGCAGGCGACGGCGCAGCGCCGGCATCCTAGCCGCCGCTTATCACGTCCACGTGGTCTATTTTTCCATCCGCGTCCATGTCAAAGCCCTGCACGACCAGGGCCCAGTCTTCTTTACTCTTGTATCTTTTCAGAATCTCCTCGCCATAGTTTGTCAGCGCGATTACTGCAGATTTCGTGCCGGCAGACCTGACGCCGGCGACCACTATGACGCTTGACTTGCCATTGTCGTAGGGATTCCTTATCTTGGCGATGAGGCCGTGGTTATCCTGGCTGTACCGCCTGCCCGCGCCGTCGACTAGGCCGGACCAGAAATTCCCCTCGTCAAAGCGTATGGGCAGATGGCGGTTGAAATCTGCAGTCACGATGTTTGTGCCCGGCCCGCCTATCGTCACGAGGTTAGTCCCGGAAAGCATCTTTTCCGCCTTGGCGTCAACGTCCAGCTTTACCGCAAATTCCGCAGGCATGACGCCGGATACCTTGCCAAGAAAGAACGCGAGGTGGACCGCATAGTGCCCGTCTCTTGCCGACGACTTGTACTGACCGTGCGGCTCGGGCGCGCCGACTACGATGAGGCCATCAAATACGCCATCGTGTACAAACCCCTCAAAGAACCTGAGGGCGCCCCTGTTGCGGCTTGTACCGGGCGCATCCACCGCAGTCTCGCCCCAGTCGAGCTCTATCCCAAACGCGGGGCTGGACGCCTGGTACAGCCGCGCGGTTCCTCCCCGGACAAGGTTGCTCCCGGCCTCTTCCACCGCGCCGGCGCGCAGAAGGCGCCTGATGTAATAATAAGCGCTCTGCTCGTGTATGCGGAGTTCTTTTGCGACCTGCGCAGGGTACATCGGCTCTTTTGACAAGAGCTCCATCATGCGCCACGCTACAGGGTTTGAAAGGACGCGCATCTGCGCCACGTCCCGAAACACGGTTATCTTTTTTGCCGACGCCTGGCCATCATGGTCCGAAACTGAAACGAGCGACTTGCGTGCCAATGCCGTACAGTTCTGACAGAATTATATAATCTTTTATAGCGGTATAAACTTTGATTGGCCAATAAGCGTTGTTTTACGCACAGATGATTATAGCATTTTTTGTAGTGGTTAGAGACTCTATTCATAATCAATTTAAACGCGAAAGAGGAACATTCCACGTGTGTTCAATCATTGGCTACAAGGGCAAGCAGTCTGCGGCGCCCATACTGGTCGACAGCCTGAAGAGAATGGAATACAGAGGCTATGACAGTGTCGGAGTAGCCACTTTCAAGGACGGCGACATACTGGTGAAAAAGGGCACGGGCAAGGTAGTCGAGGTCAACAAGAGCCTCAACATCAGCTCCATGTCCGGTATGATAGGTATAGGCCACACCAGGTGGGCCACGCACGGCGGCGTGACTGACAGCAACGCGCATCCGCACTCGGCCTGCAAGAACAACGTCGCAGTAGTCCACAACGGCATCATCGAAAACTACAAGGAATTGAAGGAGGAGCTCATCAAGGCCGGGCATGTCTTTTCAAGTGAAACTGACAGCGAGGTCATAGCCCACCTACTGGAGGTACATGCTGACAAGGGCGTCAAGGGATCGCTCACGGCGACATGCAAGAGGCTCAGAGGCACGTTTGCCTTTGTCGCGGTTTTCCAGGACGGGACCATTGCAGGCGCAAGGTACGAGGAGCCGCTCATAATCGGCGTCGCAAACGACGGCTACTTTATCTCGTCAGACGTGCTAGGGTTTCTGCAGTACACGGACAAGGCGATATTCCTTGACAACTATGACATTGCACTCATCGACGGGAGCAAGATGGAGATCTTTGACTTTGACGCAAACCCGGTCGCGCGCCCCATAACGCAGGTCGCCTGGGAGCTTGGAGAGGTCGACAAGGGCAAGTACGCCCACTATACGCTAAAGGAAATAAACGACCAGCGCCTCACGGTCGCAAATGCTGCAAGGCAGGACGAGGCCATGATGGAGAAATTCTGCGACATCCTGTCTGGCGCGCAGAGCGTCTACATCACGGGGAGCGGCACCAGCTACCATTCTGCCCTGATAATGAAGCACATGCTTGCCAGGTTTGCCAAGATACGCGCCGAGACTGTCATGTCAAGCGAGGCGCAGGACGGACTTGTGGGCCTCGACGAGGGCTCTGCGCTGGTAGCGTTTTCGCAGAGCGGCGAGACTGCGGACGTTCTTGAATCGGTCAAGATAGCCAAAAGGCAGGGCGCCAGGGTGCTTGGCATCGTAAACGTCACAACATCGTCGCTTGCAAGGACAAGCGACGCGTTCCTATCGGTCAACTGCGGGCCGGAAATAGGAGTGGCCGCGACAAAGAGCTTTACGGGTCAATTGGCGCTTGTCTACAACATCGTTGCAAGGCTGTCTTCTGGCGCTCTTGCGGCAGGCGAAGAGGCCGAGTTTGTAAAGGCGGTGGAAAAAACCATCGCGACGAGCCAGACCGCTATAGAAAAGATGGCCGGCGAGATGGAGAAGGTAAACGACATTTACCTCCTTGGCAGGTCCATCCACTACCCGATTGCGCTTGAGGGCGCGCTAAAGCTGAAAGAGCTTGCGTACGTGCACGCAGAGGGCGTGGCCGCCGGCGAGCTGAAACACGGCCCCCTTGCCCTGATGGAGAAAAACACGCTCGTGATACTTCTCAACCCCAGAGACGCCACATACAATGACTCGGTCTCAAACGCCCACGAGATAAAGGCAAGGGGCGCAAGCGTCATTGGGATTTCAGACACCGAGAGCGAGGTCTATGACCACTGGATAGAGATACCGCACATGGCGGAGGAGGCATTCTACCCGATTGTAGAAGTGATACCGCTGCAGATGCTTGCATACTATCTTGCGCTTGCCAAGAACGCCGACCCCGACTACCCGAGGAACCTAGCAAAGTCAGTGACGGTAAAGTAATAATTATTTTTTTAGAAAATTAGAAAAAGAAAAGAAAGGAAAAAGGAGAGGGAAGAGCCCGCTTACTGCGAGTTTCCGCCTGCGTACGACTTGGATGCGCCCGAGCCCACCGGGACGTCGGGGAAGCTCTCAGTCATCCTCTGCTCCGCGACTGCGCCGGCCTCTGCGAGTATCCTGTCTACCTCTTCGCCTGATGCGTCGAAGGCAAACGAGGTGTTGCCCATGCTTCCAGCGTTCATCATGATGTCGCTGAACACGCCGTTTATCTCGCCCAGTTCCCTGTCGACTTCTGGCATCACACCTGCAAGGCCGGACCTCACTCTCGTGAGAGCGCCCATTGCCGGGCCGATTGCCACCATTACGTCGCCAAGGTCGATTGTAGTCTCTAGGCGCATCTGTATCTGCTCAAGCGCCATCTTGAGCTGCGAGATCATCTTGATCGTCTTTCTGACCTGCGCAATCTCGTTTGAGACCATCTTGCCTGCCTGCGCGTCGTGCCTCTGGAGCGCGGAAACCACCTGGTTGAACAGGGATTTTTCCTTGCCCTTTAGTTTCTCAAGAATAGCATCCAGTTTCTGATTTTGTGCTTGGATCTTGTTCTTTGCGAACTCGATCCTCGGTTTCAGTGGTTGTTGAGGTCCGAGGCTTTCCTTCACTCTCTCAGACATCGTCGATTTATTGTCCTTGACCCAGTTATTGCTGAAGCTCGTCATGTCTGCTAGCCTTGGAAAACGACGTTAAATAGAAATGTCATAATTAGACAACCAAGTGGTAATATTTTGTAGACACGCGCCGGCAGTGGAAAACATTAAATCATCAAGATGCGACGCTGTTTACACACATGCCGAGAGCGAAAAAGGCCGAGGCCCAGAGCAACGAGGAAGGACTGCCCAAGTGGGCCGAGGACGAGATAAAATCGGCGCAGTTTGGCAAGCCTGAAGTCACGACGAGGACAGGATACATACTGGAAATATACGAGAAGGATTCCAGACTTGACATACAAGTGTACGAGCCGATGCCCGACGGCAGGGTCATAATCGAGGGCATCAGCCTGCCAAAGGAGGTCAAGATAAACGACCTCATGAAGGGCTTTGTATACGAGTTCAAGATAAACGTCTACACCGCGCCCCTGAGCGACAAAGTATCTGAACTGCTAAAGACGAAATTCAACCTTGAGATGAAGGCGATATTCAACTTTGAGATGAAGGAGCTTGCATTAATGGACGTAGAGTCAGACATGCCTGCTCCGGCGTCGTCCGGCGACGATGGCGAAGGCGACGACTAGTTAGTCCTCTTTCTTGCTGCCGTCGGCGGGAACCACGGTTTCCTTCTTGCCTATCGCAAGCTTCATGAGGGCAATCCACATTATGACAAGCGGCACGTGGTAGGTCGCAATCCTCCACGCGATTATCACGCTCAATTTAGAGTCGGCGGCTATTGCGGTAAGGTCTGGCACACTTGACAGATTAGAGATGTACGCCCAGATGCCAAGTTCCGCAAGGCCCGAGCCCCCTATGGTAACTGGAAGGTTTGCAATCGCGTTTGACGCGGCGACTGCCATGAGCGAGTCAAACATCCCGATTCCCACTCCGACCGAGTCGGCAAGGACCATGAAGGAGATGCCGTACGCAAGGAACGACGCGAAGGTTATCGCAAGCCCGACTGCAAACGGCCAGATGACCTTGCTTGAGGAAAAGTTCTCGCGGCTCATCATGCACAGGTCGTCGAGGGCCTTGTTGGCCTGAGTAAGGTACTTGTCTGCCTTGTCCTTGCCAAAGCGCCGGACGAGCCTGTCGATGAACTGCGGAACGTGCAGGTTGCGCTTTGCAGAGTAGAGTATGAGGATGAGCCAGAAGGCAAACGTCGGCAGCGCGACGAGTAGCACGGTTATCCCGATGGCAGTTCCGCCCCGGGATATGGCAAGGCCGCCGGCGATAAAGGCAAGTATGGTCACCGCAAAGACGTCGGCTATTATCTCCATCGTGGCCACCCACGCGGCCTTGCCTGCCGGCACGCCGTTTTTGGACAACCACGCTATCCTGACAAACTCGCCCCCTACGTACGAGGGCGTCGTGTAGGTGACAAACTCGCCTGCAAGCCTTGCGGCCATGGTCTTGCCGGGCGAGCTCACGTCGTAACCTATGAACTTGCGCACAAAGTACTTGAACCGGTACGCCTGGAGCATTATCCTTGCCACGGCCGCCACTGCCGAGGCGGCAAAGGGCACGAGCCCTACTGAAAATATATCCTGCGGCGAGACCTTGGTGGTCAGGAACATTATGATGAAGGGGACGATGCTCGCCGGGATAGCAGCGATTCTCCAGTTCAACGCTGTGTTTTGTACGTTTTGGAGATATAATAACGCATAGCAGTAATGCCAGAAATGTTAATCCGACAGGTAAAGACCTTCTAGTCATGGATAAAGGGGGCCTCTGCAGGGCCGCTGTGGCCATCCACGGCAACATCCAGGCGGCAATAGTCGTCCTGCGAGGAGAGATGAAGGCCAGACACGTCAGACAGGCAGTACCCATCCCTCCGGCCAAGGAGCTGGAAAAGTTGTTCATGCGCGCAGAGGTGTTTTTGAGCATGACAAAAGAGAGCGACCACCTGTTTGGAAGGACCGGCTATGTCATGACCAACCACGAGACGCTTGACACTTTTATATTCGCCGTCCCGGACGGCAGCGTGCTCATCCTGCCAATAGTAAAGCCGTACGGCCATGATGAACTGCTAGAAAAGGTTGCAAGCCTCCTTGGAGTCAGGTTTGGCTGACGACAGCAAAAATGTGAAAGCAGATATACTTCGCACCGCGCCCAGTTAGAGATGGTAAACGCCGTTTTCGTGACCGGGACTGCCGGCTCGGGCAAGTCGCTTTTGACCTCCAGGCTGGTGCAGTGGTACCGTGACACGGGCGCGTACCCCGTGACACTCAACCTCGACCCTGGCGCAGTCACCCTTCCCTACGAGCCGGACATCGACGTGCGTAACTACATAGACATCGGCACCTTGATGGATAGTTATGCGCTTGGACCAAACGGCGCGCTAGTGATGGCAAGCGATATGGTGGCGACAAAACTCGACGAGCTGCAGGAGGAAGTCGACGAGGCAAACCCCGACTATTTGATAGTGGACACGCCGGGTCAGATAGAGCTGTTTGCGTTCCGTGCAAGCGGACCCTACTTTGTATCAAACCTGCAGGCAGACAACAAGGCGACAGTATTTGCGTTTGACGGAACACTTGTTTCATCGCCCATCAATTTTGTATCGATTTCACTCCTTGCCTCGGCCGTGAAACTGCGCCTAAAGACCGCGCAGGTAAACGCGCTCACAAAAAGGGACCTTGTCATCGACAAACTAAAGGACATACTAGACTGGGCGGGATCGGCGCAGGCGCTAGAGTCAGCGCTCAATTCTGAAAAGGATGCCGAGTATTCGCTTTTGAGCAAGGATTTGTCGAGGAGCATGACCCGCGCTGGCTTTGCGCCCGGCCTCGTCGCAATCTCTAGCACGACCATGAATGGGCTCGTAAACATAGCGGCCGCCCTTGCCCGAACCCTTAATCAGGGGGAGGACGGATAGCACGGTCGTGAAAAAAAAGTCCTGTACGGCTATTGCGCCCTCGTCGACTGCAAACCTCGGCCCCGGCTACGACGTCTTTGGCCTTGCGCTTGACGCCCTGTACGACAGGGTCAGGATAACAAAAGCGGCTGCTGGAAAGGACGACGGCAGCAGGATAGCGATAAAGATGTCAGACAGCGCGATACCTTCTGCGCCCGAGTCCAACTCGGCGGGGCTCGTCATAAAAAAGATGGCGCAGGACTTTAACATCACGGACAACCTCGATGTCGTGGTGAAAAAGGGCGTGCCGGCGGGGTACGGCATGGGCTCAAGCGCCGCGTCGGCTGCTGCGGCGGCAGTTGCCTTTGCCGGCCTTTACAAACTGAAAATAGACAGAAACAAGCTGGTCGAGTACGCGGCCGAAGGCGAGGTGGCAAGCGCAGGGGCGCGCCACTACGACAACGTCTCGGCGTCGGTGCTCGGAGGGTTTGTAATCTCTAGCATCGGGCAGGAGGGAGTAAAGTTCATCCGCATCGAGCCCCCCAAAGACCTTCTCATGGTAGTCGCAGTACCGACAATTCCGGTGCCGGCAAAAAAAACAGAGGTCGCAAGGAGCGTGCTACCAAAAGAGGTGCCGCTGAAAAGCGCGGTGCACAACGTGTCTGGCGCAAGCACCATCGTCGCAGGGTTTGCGCTTGGCGATGCAGAGATGATTTCACGCGGGATTGACGACGTCATTGTCGAGCCGGCAAGAAAGCACCTGATACAAGGCTATGACGGCGTCAGGAAAAACGCGCTTGCGGCAGGCGCGCTTGCGGTGACCATCAGCGGCGCA
Source organism: Nitrososphaera sp. (assembly GCA_036378195.1). Classification (GTDB taxonomy): domain Archaea; phylum Thermoproteota; class Nitrososphaeria; order Nitrososphaerales; family Nitrososphaeraceae; genus Nitrososphaera. Next base: position 2,855 of record DASUXB010000042.1, on the reverse strand, counting down.
GGCCCTTCGATGATTGCTTTTCTGAAAGGGAAAAAGGGAACAAAAAAGGTGGCAGAGGCGATGGCCGCAGGCTTTTTGGAGTCCGGCGTAAAATGCCAGACCTTTGCCTGTGGGCCAAGCAAGGGCGCGCGTATAGTGTAGTTACTTTTTGCCCTTGTTGAGGAAGGCTGACATCATGTTCTTCCTGTCCTCGTGCGCAAAGCATAGCGCCCAGCCGTAGATCTCTAGTCGCAGGCCGGTCTCGATGTCAGAGTCCATGCCGCGGTTTATGAGCATCTTGCTCACCTTGACGGCATTAAAACTGTTCTTTGTTATTTCCCTGGCAAGAGCCATGCAGTCGGCCATCAGCTTTTTGTTCAGGACCTTGGCCACCTCCGCTGCGCGCGCCTTTTCTGCGGCCGCGTCGCCCTTTGGAGCTTCCGATGGCAGCTGATCTTCAGCGCCCAGCTTGACGACTTTGTTGACGAGGCCGATTGACGCCGCTTCGTCCGCGGTTATCATCTTGCCGGTGTATATCATCTCTTTTGCCTTTGCCGGGCCGACTATGCGCAACAGCCTTTGAGTGCCGCCCCATCCCGGCGGGATTCCGATCGTTACCTCTGGCTGGCCCATCTTGGCGTTTTCAGAGGCGATGCGTATGTCGCAGACCATCGCCAGCTCGCATCCACCACCAAGGGCAAAGCCGTTTACCGCTGCAATCACCGGCTTGTCCAATTTCTCTATCTTGTTGAGGACCGCCTGTGCCGCTGAGGCATATTTCTCTGCGGCCATCGGCTCGATGTTTACCATGAAGGCAATGTCTGCTCCTGCGCAGAACGCGCGCTCGCCGGCGCCGGTGATGATGACGCACTTTGTTCCCTCGTCGGCGGCAAGGATGTCTATTGTGCGCGAAAGCTCGGCAACGACGTCAACGTTCATGGCGTTGAGCGCCTCTGGCCTGTTTATCCTGACGACGGCAATGTCGCCGTGCGGTTCAAGCTGGATATACTTCATTGTGGACATATGGGAGAGGGGCAGCTTTTGCCTCAAATTAAAGCTTGTTCAGGTACGTTGTGAAGGCCGTACACGCCAACAAGGGTGCGAAGTTAAAAGCAGGCTAGTACATGGTATGTGGCGTTGGCAAAGTTCCACCGCGCAAACGCCAAGAGTTTTGGCGACGCAAACGTCGTCGTGATGGGCGTGCCTGACGAGTCCAGGTCACACGCAACTCGCAGAGGCACAAACACGGCGCCGGACACCATACGCGCAATATCCGACGAGTCCGAGTTCTTTATGCGCGACGGAAAACTCATACCTACCGTCCCCATGCGCGGGACGCTGGAGGGCAAGCGCGTCTTTGATGCAGGAAACGTGCAGAGAGACAAGGTGTACGAGCAGGCGCGGAAAATAATCGAGGCGGGCAAGGTCCCCGTTACGCTTGGAGGCGACCACTCGCTTACCGCCGACGTGTTAAAGGCTGCAGGAAGCGCGCAGAAATTGGCACTCTTGTATTTTGACGCACACCCGGATTTCGTGTCGTCGGCAAGGAACTATTACGGCTCGGTGCTGACCGACTCGGCAGACTATATTGATTACAAAAAGAGCATGTTGGTAGGGACAAGGGCGGCAGAGCCGGAAGAGATTGAAAATGCCAAGAAGGCCGGCCTTGCAATGGTCACACCAATCGACATCACGGACTTTGGCGTGCACAATGTTGCAGAGATGATAAGGGAAAAGGTCGCAGGGAGTAGGGTGTACATTTCTGTCGACCTTGACTGTGTCGACCCGGCGTTTGCGCCCGGTGTTTCTGTGCCTTCGCCGGGCGGAGTTACCATCGCAGACCTGCTGTACCTGCTGACAAGCACGATAAGCAGCTGCGAGATCGTCGGCTTTGACATCGTGGAACTGTCGCCTGACTATGACGCAGATGGCCTTACCGCGGGCCTTGCGGCAAGGATACTGACCGAGTGCATCGCGTGTTTGAAAAATGCCTAGAACCTTTCGACTATTTCCTTGAGGCTGTCCGGAAGTTCTGGAAGTTCGGTGTGGCTGACGTTGTTCTGAATGATGTCGGGGCCTATCCTGCGCACCCTCTGTGTAGCAATAAGGGTGTCGATTCCCCTCTCGACGTCCTTTGTAGACAGTATGCCGTTCAGTTTTTCCTTGATGGTGTTTTCCGAGTCGTACTTGTTTATGGCGTACTGGAGCAGGGTGAGCTTGTCATTTGTCGAGAGCGACATGATGCCATTTGCAGGCGCACGGCTAATAAGAATTTTCAATGTTTTTATCATCTTGGGCGGCAATGCAGTACATGCCGGCTGTTGGCGAGCTAAAAGCCCTCTTGCAAAAAGGCTGCAAGGTACAAAAGGTGCAGCCTGCAGTCTTTGCGTCCGACGCGGAGGTCAACATAGTCATCGTGACCGTCGCGTGCCCTGACGGTGTTCACACAGTCAAGGCGTACAGGGAAGAAGCAAAAGAGCTGCGTGAATTTATCAGAAAACAGGCTTTACAATTGTAAGGTCCGGTAATTAAATAACCGGCTGCCGAAAAACCAGCCGTGGAGACAGAGGCAGGCGCCCAGGCAACAAAAAAGACGCTTCTCAAGATAGGCGGGATGCACTGCGCAGGGTGCGTCAGTTCCATCCAGAGGCGCGTCTCTGCAGTCGACGGCGTGTCGAGAGTCGAGGTCAACCTCGCAAGCGAAAAGGCGGCAGTCGAGTTTGATCCTGCAAAGATTGGCTTGCCCGACATTGAAAAAGCGGTCGAAGAAATAGGCTACAGGGTAGTCTATGAGAAGGTGTCGCTAAAGGTCGAGGGCATTACCGACTCGGCAGACGCCCAGAGGCTCGAAAGCGGGATTTCAAGGATGGAAGGCG
>DASUXB010000041.1:0-4128 GCA_036378195.1 Nitrososphaera sp. | reverse complement strand
CAATAGTTCTTATCGTGCCGGTAGTCCTGACAACCACGTTGTCCTTTTCGTCCTTGCCCACAGGCACCGACTCGTGGAGCATGTTTGGCAAAAGTGCGGCAAGCTTGAGGTACTTGGCCTCGGCCGCGACCTTTTCCTGCTCTACCCTCTCCATGTTGGCGCTGACCTCCTTCATCTGCGAAAGCTCGGCCGACGCGTCCTGCTTGGCCTTTTTCTTTGCCGCGACTGCCTCTGACAGCTTGTTCTTTTTGGAGCGGTATTCCTGCGCCTCGGTGATGAGTTCCCGCCTGCGCCTTTCAAGCGCGACAAGCTCGTCAAGCGGGAATTCCATGTTGCGCTTTTTGAGCATCTCGTGCACAGAGTCGGGGCTGTCCTTCAAGAGCTTGGGGTCAAGCATTTTCCACAATCACTTTCCGGGCAACTGAAATGTGCTCAAGGATCTCGTCGAGCGTGCTTGCGACGGTGGCGATGGAAACTGCGCCGTTGCCTCCGACCCGCACCCAGACTGTCCTGCCTCTTGAAAAGATGTCGACGGTCAAGCCCGCAGGCATGTTCACATTGTCTGGTATTAATGCCTTGACCGCAGCCCTTGCGTGCGCCGGCGTCGGAAACGACACGCCGACCTGTGCGTCAACTACCGCAAAATCAGGATGCTGTCGAGAATTTCGCGTCATTCACTGCGGACCTCAGGCATGAAAGGAACGAGTCAAGCGCCACCGAAGGTATCCTGCAGCCCGCCGCGGCCGAGTGGCCGCCTCCTGTGCCCTTGACAGACTCGGCGCAGTGGCGCATCACGAGGCCGAGGTTTGCCGGCGACGTGCACCCAAGGCCCTTTCTAGACGAAAACTTGTACGTGCCGTCCTTTGAAAGCGACCTTACGAACACGAGCCTGCCTGCAAGGGTCGGCGACCCAGAGAGGAGCGACGAGACGGCGCCTAGCATGTCCTCCGCGACAAGACCGTCGCCGTTTACTAACGCCACTTTGCCGTCGTCTGCCACCCTCCACTTTTCTGAAAATATTGTCGAGATATAGTTGCGCAGGGTGGTGCGGTACTCGGCGCTTATTTCCTCGCCGGCGGAAAGCATGGCGTTTCTGTCGCCCATGCAAATTGCTATCCCGACTCCGGATTTGCCTATCCTGCCACACGCGTTTAACAGCGTGGAAAACTCCCTTGCGTCGCGCAATTGGCTGCGCTTGTCCTCGCCGGCGAGCGTGTACACATAACCAATGAGGTCGTCGATGACAGATGCAGAAGTCTTGCTCGACGTGACTACGAACTTGGCAATCGCGTCGAGTATCGCGCTTTTTTCCTCCTGCGAAAACTCGGCCGGCACGCGCCACCGCCCATTGTCCTTTAGCTTTATCCCGGCGTTCTTTAACAAGGCGTGGCAGTTGTCCCGGTTCCAGGTCAGCCCGTCGATGTAGGGAAACGAAGTGAATGCAAGCGCCTCGTGCAAGGGGCGCGTCTCTCTGCCCGTCAGCATGATGTCGAGGTCCACGTTGACGAGCCCAAGTGCCTTGGCAGTTTCAAGTATCTCCTTGTTTAGTCCAAGAAACGACTTTTTGTCGCCCTGGTCCTGCCTGTCGCCGACCGCGGAAACCACCGCCACCTGCGAGAGGTCGCGGTTCTTCCGGTCAAGCGTGCTTGCAACAATGTAGGCCAGGCCGCCTGCCGGAACCTCGATGCCGCCGTCTATGCCGTATTTCCAGGCGTTCATGATCTGGCCCGCATCATCCGTCAAGATCTCCTCTTCAGGTATCTGGTGGTGGTCGATTACAACCCACCTGTCGCCAAGAGCTTTGCGAAAATTCGCGGCCATGCCGCCGCCAAGGTCCGTCACGACATAAAACTCGTGGTCCTCAGCCTTCATCCGCTCTATCACGGACGGCGTCATGTCTGACACAGTCCTGACGGAGCACTTGGCACCCATGCGCGCAAGCGCAGTCCCGATTATGCTCCCCGAAGTGATGCCATCGGCGTCAAGGTGCGTAATGACTGAAATCTCGCTCCCGTTCTCCACGACGGAGCGGAGCTTTTCGCAAAAAGGTTTGAGCGCAGAGAAAAGCTTGGAGCTGTCGCCGCCCATCTCGGCGTCTTACTCTAGCTGGGCGATGACGGCGGCGTATTTCCAAGTGGCAGGAATCTTGCCGATTCCCTTGTAGTATTTTGCCAGGCGATGGATCTTTGCCTCTACAAGCTCTAGCGAGCGGACGTTTCTGTGGTCGCTATTGTGCGCCCTCAGGTGCTTTTGCAGGCCAAGGGCCTTCATTACCAGCCTCTCAAGGTCTTCGGGCATTTCGGACTTGATGTTGTTCTCGGAAAGTACCTGCGTCACGGTCTTGCCAGTCACCGACCGGGCAAGTGGGACTCCATGCTCGTCGCGAAGCTTTAGGCCGATTACGCTCGGGGTAACTCCGTCTTTTGCCATCTTGACCACCAGCGACGACACCTGGTCAGGGCTTGTAGTTAGCCAGGAAGGAGCAGACTTTGAAGTGGGACGGATAGAATGTGACTTGCCATGAGTGTGAACGTGAATCCTTGCCATGATAGACAGGTATGAAGGATTCCACCCTTAAATATCATACGCTACAGACACCCGCTGTAATGCAGGCTACCGTGATGAAAACGCTCCCTTCGGCTATAGACTTGTTTGAAGAGTCTATTAGCAGTCCGGTTACTAGGGAGGACTATAAACAGGATCTACGGAGATTCACACGGGCTACAAGCTTTATCTTTGGCGAACAGCACACGGACGCAAAAGTACTACAGGATAAGCTACTGGCATACATTGTAGAACTCAAGCACGACGGCATTTCCTATGGGCGGCGGAACGCCGTCATATCAGCAGTAAAAAAATACTGTGAGGTTTATGAGGTCGAAGGAGTCAAGTTCAAAAAAATCTATGCAGTGATGGGTGAGAAAACCCGCAAGTATAAAGATCGAGGCTATACCAAAGAAGAACTTCGTACTATGTTGGAGGCAGCCAACGTCCGAGTTAAAGCCCTCATCTTGCTATTTGCCTCTACGGGCATACGTGAAGGAGCCGTGCCTGAGTTATTCCTCAAACATTTAACAAAGCTTGAGGATGGACGGTACAAAGTCTCAGTATATGATGAGAGCGAGAAGTTCAATTACTATGCCTTCTCCACGCTGGAAGCTGCAAAGGCATTAGACACTTACTTCGGGGATAGAGAATTAGAAGGAGAGCAGATTTGGCTAAGAGATGAGAATGACAGAATCATCGGATGGGTTAATCCTGAGGCTCCAGTGATTAGGAAGGAGTTCTCGTGGAGATCAGTAAATGCGTTAGAGCCACTCTCCGAGAATAGCCTTAGGCGTATGGTTGAGGATGTAGCCGTCCGAACCGGTATTAGGAAGCCTCTTCGCAGGAAGGCACTCCTAGCCGAAATAACGAGATTGAAGGCAGAAGGTAAAGATACTACTGCCCTAGAAAAACAATATCAAATCAAAAGGCACCCCATCAAATGCGTTCACGGCATACGTAAATTCTATTCAACCCAAATAGGAGAGGCAAATCTCAATAACTCTATCCAGTCTGTGCTCATGGGCTGGAGCGAGGGAACTCGTGGTTTGAGAGGCATTTATCAGACTTTCTCGGAAAAACGAATCTATGAAGAATATCTGAAGGCTGAGAACTGGCTTACCATCTCGCAAGAGAAGGAGTTGCAAGCTGAGGTAGAACGACTGAGAACAGAGCGAGCAGATATCGAGATATTGAAAGCCAAATTGATTGAGCAAGAGAGACGGATTGCTATGATAAAGAGCGAAGTTACGAACGGGCTGCCAGATGATCCTCAAACCACGCAGCTAAAGAGCCGAGTCCAGATGATGGCTGTTGCGGCTACTTACAACGGACGGAAGTTAACGAAGGAGCAGTATTACGCTTTGGTAGAAGCTGCTAAAGTGTTAGAAGAACTGAAGCCCCAGAGTATTTCTGACCAAAAAGGGTAAATTGGATATGTACTGATCCTTTAATTGGGATTAGCATAACATGACAAATCCGAGAGTTATCGACACCATAACCAAGATCATGAATGACAACAGCGGTGACAGAGGAGTAAAGATTGCACTTCTGATGCTGGCCTTGGAGCTTGACCGACTTAAC
>DASUXB010000040.1:0-5237 GCA_036378195.1 Nitrososphaera sp. | reverse complement strand
ACACAATAGTGGCCCCGCCCGGCGAAAAGGGAAGAGGCGCCGCCAGGGCAGGGCCGCTCTGTTCTTGGGGTTAGCTAGACTTGCTAGCCAGTTTCCGTATTAAAGGCTGGCTTAACATTGTTCACTGTGCCCTTAACATAGTTCCTTGATGTTTAGATATTCGCCGGCCTATTAGAAATCGTGTCGCGGCTGGTGTCGTCATCATCATCGTCATCATCGTTAGCGGCAATCCCGCAGGTGTCTTACCGTGACAGGATATACATTGTCAAGGATATCATACTGAAACTGGTGGAATACGGCGAGCTGAACCAGACTGCACTTGTCAGCTTTTGCGGGCTGAATCTGAAAAAGCACAAGCCAATACTTGACGACCTAGAGTTCAAGGGCCTCCTGCAGAGGTCCGAAAGATCCTCCGGCAAGAGGACGTTCACGTTCTATTCTGCGACGGCGTGGGGCATAGAATTCTGCGGAACAATATTAGAGCCGTACGAAAAGATGTTCCCAAGGAGCAGGCACTTTACGCAACAAGAGTGAAATCCAGCTCGACTCCGCTGCCGCCGTTCATCTTTTTCATTGTGTAAGCCTCGTTTGGCTGGATGGGCAGAGCTTCGACCGGCGCGCTGCAGGCGGGGCACCTCTCCATGCAGGCAGAGCCGAGACACGAGGCGCACCAGAGACACGAATTGCAGAGGAGAAAATGGGCGCGCAGGCGGGGCTTTTCTTTAGCAGCCGGGCGCGCAAGGGCCGGTCTTTCTATCGCCATATCATGATACGACTAGCAGGCCAAGTTAATTAAAGTCGATTAACAAAGTTAAGGCGCTGCTCCTGGGTCGCGTGGATCTTTTGCTTGTACTTTTGGCCCCGGGGCTTTGTGCGCAGCCTGTAGCCGCAGCACGGGCAGACGTTTCCCTCGCATATTATGAACAGGTCGCATATCTGGCACCTCTTTTGGCCGCTGGCGTATCTCCCAAGGCTGCTGGTCTTGGTGGCCCTGTAATCCTCGCACTTTCCCCTGCACGACATCAAGATGAAGGGCGGCGGGGAGGAGGTAATCCCTTGCGTAACAATGTTAAGCAAGACATTATTTGCTACTTGTCTTATCAAGCCCGTATGACCACCACTGCAAAGGCTACCATGCTTGCCGTACTGTTTGCAGGGATACTAGTCGGCGCCATCCTTACGGCCGGGATACTGAACTACGCGCCGTCATTCTTGGCCAAACAACAACAAGGGCCGACCGCGGTTGCGCAGCAGTCTGCCGCCGCGCCTGTTCCAATAGCGGCTACAACGACAACGACTACAACTATAGCGGCGGCCAATCCCGACCTTGTCTCGTTATTCAAGGAAGTGGAAGGCTCTGTGGTGCAGATAACAAGCACCGTCTCTACGGTAAACGACAACATCATGATAAACGGCAATCCGCTGACAAGCCAGTCGACCCGCCTTGGTTCCGGCTTTGTCTACGACGCGCAGGGGCTCATAGTCACGAACAACCACGTGATAGACGGCGCCGACTCGGTCGATGTGACGTTCACCAGCGGCAACACATATTCAGCAAAGGTGCTTGGAAGGGACGCGTACAGCGACCTTGCAGTGCTAAAGATAACCGACAACTTTACGGAGAAGCTGGAGCCACTGAAGATAGGCAACTCGACAGACCTGCAGGTGGGCGACCAGGTGGTAGCAATCGGAAACCCCTTTGGACTTAGCAACACCATGACCACCGGGATTGTGAGCCAGCTTGGCCGGCTAATACCAAACGAGGAGAATAATTTCTCGATACCTGATGTCATACAGACCGACGCGGCCATAAACCCGGGCAACTCTGGCGGGCCGCTCCTTGACACGCAGGGCGAGGTCATCGGCGTCAACTCGGCCATACAGTCAAACACGGGGAGCTTTTCCGGAATAGGCTTTGCAATCTCGTCAAGCGCGGTGCAGCGCATAGTGCCTGCGCTCATAAAGGACGGCGGCTACAGCCATCCTTGGCTTGGCATGACCGGAACAAACCTGACCCCTGACCTTGAGCAAAAGCTCGGTCTCGCCAAGAACTTCAAGGGAGTGCTCGTGACTTCGGTCACGGAGGGCGCGCCGGCGCAAAAGGCCGGCATACGGGGCACCGTGTTTGACAGGTTCACCAACGACATCCGGAGGGCCGGCGACATCGTGACTGCGATTGACGGCCAGGACGTAAAGCGCATGGAGGACATCATTGCCTACCTTGAGCAGAACGCGCACCCCGGCGACACCGTGACCCTGCACCTGAACAGAGCGGGCCAGGACGTGCAGGCACAAGTGGTGCTCGAAGCAAGGCCGGCAGCCCCCGCCAGCAGCTGACAGCAGACGACAACACAATATATACCGCCGGGTGCTAAAGCGCCACAGAAATGCTTGGAGACCGCAACCTGCGGGGGATGATAGAAAAGGCACTTGACAGGCTCAACGACGACCTGAACATCAAGATAGACAAGAAAAACCCTGACAGGATACACGCGCTCGAAGCGGCGCTCTGCACGCGGCTTTCCTACTACGAGCGCAAGGATCCGCTCCCCGACGACAACGCGTCCAAGGTCTCTATCCTCCTGAGCCACGGCATCAGAAACGCCCTGAGCAACATCAAGGGCGAATACAAGGTGGACAGCCTGACCCTCGATGTCAACGCCGACATGCTGATAGGCGACGAGTTTGTCGTGCGGTTTGAGATAGTGACAGAGCTTCCCGCTGTGCCGCATCCTCGGCATCTCTTGTACCTGAACGCGTGCCTGTTTGCGCTCGGCAAGGACGAGGGCTTTCTCATCTACATGACGGCAGAAGGCAAGACCGAAGAATATTCTGTCACCAAGAACAACCGCATGTTCGAGGAAATCGTGCGCAGGGCGCGCGTGCTCAGCACGCTCTTGAAGGACGGCAAGGTGCCCATAGTCGAGCCGTCCGACCTGTGCATGAAATGCAAGTACTACTCGCGCTGCTACTCGCGCGAAAAAGCCAGAGAGAGCACAGACTTGCTGCAGGAAATATTCGGCAAGATGACGCCAAAGTAAAAAGAAGAAGAAGAGGTGTGGAGAGAGGGGAAAAGAGGAAGTTGTTGTTATTATTATTCCCCGTGACTGCTACCGCTACTACTACTGCTCCCGTGAGCCTCGACTGACGACGTGTATCCCTGGCTGTATCTCCTCGCCCTTGCCGCAAAGACTATGCCGACCAGAAACACGAACATCCCCGTCGTCACTCCGAAAATGAACATTTGTTCAGACATGCCGTATATGCGGTTTTGACTGAAGGTTTTATCCTTATCGGTATTGCTCCCCGCGCTGCACGATATTATCATAAAAGTTTACGGAAATGTCAGGCTAAAGTCCTTGTCTTCGGCGGTGGTCTGCAAGTTTCCCCCCGTGACCCTGTACGAGTAGGTGCCGTCTATCGAAAACTTGGCGTTGCCGGCGACCATCTTGTCCCACGCAGCCGCAGTCGCGCCGTTGCGCTCCGCCGTCCCGACGCTCTTGGCAGTCAAAGTCGATCCTGGCACTATGGGGAACAGGTTGCCCTGCGAGTCGAGGAAGCCCTGCGCGCTCTGGCCCACGTCGCCTATCGTCATGCGCAGGCCGTCCACGTTTGCGTTGTAGTGTATCGTCTCTAGTATCAGCGTACTGGGGTTGGGGTTCTTCACCGTGAAGGTGACCTGCACGGTGGCGTGGGTATCGTCGGTCTTGTTCACCGAGATGTCCTTTACGCCTACGACCGGCGGCAACACGGGCAAGGCGCCAGAAGTAGTAGAGTTCGTGCCTGTGTTAGCGTTTGAGTTGGTGCTTGGGGCTGGCATGGGATTGTTTGAGCCAAGCACAAAGAATATCACCACGGCCGCGACGGCAATGCCTCCGCCGGCGGCGTATATCGCCTTTATATTCAAAACTGTATGTTAGCTGTCGCCAGCCCGTGTTTAAATCTGTCGCTTGCCTGCATGTCCTGCACAATGCTTATACTTGCGAAAAGGCGCACCGGCCATGTTGCAGTACCACAAGGCGGCCCACCTTGGCAAGCAGCGCGCGCAAAAGGCGCAGATGAAGCTGTTCGACTATACCGGCTTTGCAATGCTGACGTACACGATAAAGCAGTCCGGCGGAGGCTCTTTTGAGCCCGTGGGCGAGGAGGAGCTTGCGGCAAAGATGACGAGAGGCGAAGAGGCGATGCTGTTCATCTGCGACAGGGACGGCTACGCCAAGGCGCAGTCAAAGCCTATGCCCATTGCGCAGGGCGAAGAGGCATTCAAAAAGATGGTCGCAGACGGTATGCAAGAGTTTTCAGGCGAGATAAAGACTGTCTCTTAAACAGCAACTGTTATTTTCGTGCCCGCGGCCTTGTTCTTGAGCACGACGTCTTTTATCGTCGCCGGCTCGGACTTTATCACTACTGTCGGTATCTTGGACCTTTCGATGACCTTTAATGCGACGATGTCCATCAGGTCATAGCCTCCTGCCATCGAGCTCTCGCCTGCAAGCAGGTCACGGCATTGTTTCGTAGTTATCTCTGAATAGCGTTTTGCGTTTCTGTTCTTGCGCGGGTCGGAATCGTAGATGCCGTCGACGTCGGTCGCATTGACAAAGCGCGCCGCGCCCACCTTTTCGGCGATGAGCGCCGAAGTGGCGTTCGTGCTCTGGCCCGGGTGCAGGCCGCCTGCTACCACTATTTTGCCGCTTGCTGCCGCCTCCGTGACCTGCTCTAGGTCTTGCGGGACGGCAGGATGCGCCTTTTCGCCAAGCGCCGCGATGAGGAGCTTTGCATTTAGCCTCGACACTTCGATGCCCATGATGTCCAGGCTGGCCTCGTCAAGCCCAAAGCCCCTTGCTATTCCGATGTAGTGCCGGGCGACCTTGCCCCCGCCTGCGACTACCACAGGCTGCACCTTTGCAGAAGAAATGCCGGCAAGCATGGACGCATATTTCTTTATCTCTCTTCCGTCCTCGCCGCTGAATACTTTGCCGCTCAGCTTGATTACGACGCGGCCCTTACCTGCTGCTGCCATGCAGCCTCCCCGCTCCCATTTCCAGTGTCTCCTGATCTCCCAGCACCTTTTTAACGGATCGCTCGACTTTCTGCCTGCTCTCGGCGGTGGTGTAGATGCGAAGCATGTCAAAAAAGCCGGTGATGGAATCTACAAGCGGTATCTCTGACATGGGCACCTCGCGTACGACGCCCTTTTTGTCAAAGACTAGGACAGAAAACATCTCGCTCTTGCTCGG
>DASUXB010000039.1:0-5094 GCA_036378195.1 Nitrososphaera sp. | reverse complement strand
ACCTTCAGCTCTGCCACCACCCTTGCCATCGCATTCAGCATCTCGTCAAGCAAGATGGCGGCCATCGGTAGCGTAAAGCGCTCGTTGGCCGAGTTTGACAGGTCGCGCTCGTGCCAGAGCGGTATGTTGTCCATCGATACGGAAACTAGCGACTTTAGCATCCTTGCAAGCGAGGACACGCGCTCGCTCTTTATAGGGTTGCGCTTTACCGGGACAGCGCTTGAACCCATCTGGCCCTTTTTGAAGGGCTCGGCCACTTCAGCGATTTCCGTGCGCTGCAGGTTGCGCACCTCTACGGCGACCTTGTCGAGTGTCGACCCGATGAGGGCCATCAAAAACTGCATCTCTGAATAGCGCTCCCTTGGTATGACCTGCGTCGCAGCGTCAACCGGCCAGAGGCCGAGGTCACCGGCGACCAGTTTTTCCACCTCAAGGGCCCGCTCGCCCATCAATGATCCGGTGCCTACGACGCCCCGGGTCTTGCATAGGAGAAAGCGCTTCTTGCCCTCCTCGATGCGCTCCACATGGCGCGCCATCTCTGACGCCCACACTGCAAACTTTAGTCCAAAAGATATGATGCTTGCGTGCTGACCGTGCGTGCGGCCCACCGCCGGCACGTCTCGGAATTCGACTGCCCTGTCCGCAAGCGACTGCGCGAGTTTTGCCACCTTCTCCTCGATTATCGAAAACGCGTCCCGCATCTGCATACACGTGCAGGTGTCGACTACATCGTTGCTTGTCAACCCATAGTGCACCCACGGCTTGGCGCCTGATGGCACCTGCTCGCTTATTGCCTCAACCATTGCAGCCGTGTCGTGCTCGCTCTTGGCCTCAAGTTCAGCGACGCGTGCTAGCGTGATTTTGCCGGATTTTGCGGCGCTGCCTATCTCTTTTGCCGCATCCTCTGGCACCATCTTTATTCTCGCCTGCACCCTCGCTACTGCGGCCTCAAAGTCCAATTGATACTGGAGGCGCTGCTCGTCGCTGAAAATCGCGCGCATCTCCTTGCTACCGTAGCGTCCCGAGTCTATGGGCAGTATTGGCACGGAAGAGGGGCATGCGGCGCTGAAAATAAATCTTGCACCAGGGCTTGAGACGTGGCTATAATCCATTAATACTCACCAGCACCTTAACAGAGTGGAAATGCCGGTAGCAATGATCATGTCGTGGGAAGGAGTAAAGAAGGAAGACTACGAGGCTCTCAGGAAAACGGTCAACTGGGAAGGAAACGTACCCAAGGGCGCGATGTTTCACGTAGCTGCTTTTGACAGCAATGGCATAAGGGTCACGGACATATGGGAAAGCGAGCAGGATTTTCAAAAATTCGTTGACGGCAGGCTGATGCCGGAGGTAAAAAAGACGGGCATCAAGAGCGAGCCAAAGGTAGAGATCCTGCCGGCGCACGCGGTGTTTGCACCAGCATACAAGCGTGCATAGAAGCGCTTATAATAACTCCGGCGCCAATTTTGTAGCAAATTGATAGAGATTGCTACAAGGGCCGGCCTCAAGGTGCGGAAGGTGGGCGATAGAGAGTTCAGGATTGACGCCGACTCTTCGCGTGGCATGAAGGTGCCGGTCAGCATTTACGCTAACGATTCTCTGGTTTCCAAGATGGTGACCGACAGGACCATCGATCAGGCTGCAAACGTCGCAACGCTTCCGGGCGTGAAAAAGCACGTCGTGGTGTTGCCGGACGGACACGAGGGCTATGGCTTTCCGGTGGGAGGAGTCGCCGCGACCGACGTCGAGGACGGCGTGATAAGCCCCGGAGGCGTGGGATATGACATCAACTGCGGCGTGAGGCTCTTGCGCACGAACCTCACGGAAAGCGACGTGAGGCCGCGCCTGAAGGACCTCGTAAACGACCTGTTCAAGTCCATTCCCTCCGGCGTTGGAAGCGAGGGCGCCGTAAGGTTGACAAAATCAGAACTGGATGAGCTCTTGGTCGAAGGAGTCGGATGGGCGGTGAGGCACGGCTATGGCACGAACCACGACGCAGAGGTCTGCGAGGAGTCCGGCACGATGAAGGGCGCCGATCCCGGCAGTGTATCGGACACGGCAAGAAAGAGGGGCGCGCCGCAGCTCGGCTCGCTTGGCTCGGGCAACCATTTTCTGGAACTTCAAAAGGTTGACAGGATTTTCGACGAGCGGGCCGCAAAAGCCATGGGCATCGAGAAAGAGGGCCAGCTGACGGTGCTGGTGCACTGCGGCTCCCGGGGATTTGGCCACCAGATATGCACCGACTATTTGCGTGTGTCAGAGTCTGCATTGCGCAAGTACAACATCACGCTACCGGACAGGGAGCTTGCGTGCGTGCCAAACAACTCTAAGGAGGGCGAAGGCTACAGAAAGGCCATGTTCTCTGCACTCAACTTTGCATGGGCCAACCGGCAGATGATAACCCACTGGACGAGAAAGACGTTCGAGCGCTTTTTCGGCATGTCTGAGGACGGGCTAAAGATGGACCTCGTGTACGACGTGTCGCACAACATTGCAAAAGTAGAGCGCCACAAAATTGACGGCGAGGGGACCCGCGAAGTAGTAGTGCACCGCAAGGGCGCCACGAGGGCGTTTCCCTCCGGCATGGAGCAGGTTCCGGGCAAGTACCGCGGCCTTGGGCAGCCGGTGATAATACCGGGCTCGATGGGCACTGCAAGCTGGATATTGCTTGGCGGCAGAAACTCGCTTGACCTCAGCTTTGGCTCGACTGCGCACGGCGCCGGCAGGACCATGTCGAGGTCTGCCGCAAAGCGCAGCTACACGCCCGAAGGCGTCCGTGGAAATCTAGAGTCAAAGGGCATATACCTGAAAGCGCTGACGAAGGACGGCATGGTTGAAGAGACGCCAGAAGCGTACAAGGACGTGGATGCAGTCGCAGACGTGTCCGACTCGCTTGGCATCGCCACAAAGGTGGTCAGGCTCGTCCCCATAGGGGTGATAAAGGGTTGAGCGAGGGCAACGACGACGACCCGGACATCGAGATCATAAAGGCGCGAAAAATGAAGGAGATGCGCGAAAAAGCGGCGGCGCTTGAAAAGGCGAAAAAGAGCGAGCCGGCAGAAAAGAAAACGAAGACGCCAAGGGAGATAGTCGCTGCATATCTTTACGACAGGGGCGACGAAGTGCTCAGTGCCGCATACGCGCAGTTCCCGGCGCAGACTGCGGCCATTGTCACCAAGATATCGGAACTGATACTTGCCGGCGAGCTCCAGTCCAGGATTTCTGGAGGAGAACTGCTGTCTTTGTTCAGGTCGGTCGGCCTGCGGATCAGGATAGACACTTCAATCAAGGTGGAAAAGGACGGCAAGCTCATATCGTTCTCGGACAAGTTGAAACAGGACAATGAGCAGTAGTAACAATAATCCACTCGGCACGTTCATACTTGACTTTCAGACTACCACTTTTGAGCCTGACTCCCGGATAGCAACCGACGTGCTTTCAGAGCTGCAGGCGCGCTGCGAGCTAGAGAACCAATATGCCATCGACCCGCCGCTAGAGCGCGCCGGCTGGTCGTTTGCCAAGATTTTCATTTCTGGGCAGTTTGTCGAAAAGATCCGCGACAGCCACGGCTACGAGATAGAGAGGTCAAAGGGCAGGAAATTCGACGACCGGTTCGTCGCGTGGCTTGCAAGCGAGTTGAAAAAACGTGGCTGCGGGGCGAACATAAAACTCGCCCCGGAAATGAAAGAGCTCTAGACTCTGCGTCCCCTTCTTCCGCCAGGCTTTCTTGTCGTGTCGTGCGGGATTGGAGTCACGTCGTCAATCCTGCCGATGCGAAATCCAGCCCTTGCAAGCGCCCTGATTGCCGCCTGCGCTCCCGGACCTGGAATTCTTGGGCCGACGCCGCCGACCGCCCTCACGCGGATGTGCAGCGCGTTAATGCCCTTGCCCTTGGCAACTTCAGCGGCCGCGACAGCGGACTTCATGGCTGCGTAGGGCGACGACTCGTACCTGTCGGCAGTGACGTGGCGACCGCCAGAGCTGAATGAGATCGTCTCGCTGCCGCTCAGGTCGGTGATATGCACAAGAGTGTTATTGTAACTGCTAAAGATGTGGGCTACTCCCCACCTTGTCTGCGTAACTTCGTCTTGCTCAGACATACTGGTAGATAGTTTCGTCTTTTTAGAGGGTTAAAAACGTTGTCAGCGCCCCTATAGCCGGCCAACCTTCATGCAGATGGGCCAAGTCACTTTCCTCTTGGCATGTTTCTCCCCCCACGCCGCTTTTAGTTCAGGGTATATCATTTCCACCGGATCGGACTTGTTCTCCTCGATGTACTTTTGCGTGCCGGACCAGCTGTAAAGATAGCCAAGCAGGTTCTGCATGTCCCATTCAAGCTCCATCTTGAAATCAGGGGTCTTTATCTGCGGAAACGGGAAGGGGATGTCCTCGTACCCGTTTTCCATGTACCGGATCTCAGGGGGCCAGTACCGGCCGACAATGTCCTTGTAGTACGTTTGCGTTATCCTGTCTATTTCAGGGCTTATAGAGTGCAGCCCGTACGCCCACGCGGCGATTATTGCTCCCTTTCTTGCGACGCGTCTGACTTCTCTGTAAAAGTCGTCAAAGCGGAACCAGTGGAGCGCCACCGCTATCGTAATCAGGTCCACGCTTGCGTCCGCAAGGTCGGGCTTTTCTGCGGGAAACACTGCAAAGCGCACATTTGGGCCTGCTCGTGCGTTTTCAATTTGCTTTTTGCTTGCGTCGCTTGCAATAACGTTGTGGAAGTATCCTGCAAGCGCCGCTGCCGCCTGCCCGTTTCCAGTCGCGCAGTCCCACGCCAGCTCCCTGCGCTCCACGAGCCCTGCGAGGAACTCAAAGAGCTCCCTTGGGTACGTTGGCCTTGAAGCAGCATACTCGCTGGACTGCTTTGAAAACAGGTCTTTAAAATCGGCCAAGACGGCTGTATTTGTCAGGACGGGTTAATTAACCACCGGACGCAGGTTTGAGCCGGGCCTTGTCAAAGATAAAGAACCTGTTGTACCACCACAGCCCCGCCGCCATGGCAAGGTAGGCAATGACGTAGAACGCGTTTATCAGAAACAGGTCGCCGGCAAAGTTTTGCACCTGCGCAATCCCAAGCAGCGTGTCGGC
>DASUXB010000038.1:0-4967 GCA_036378195.1 Nitrososphaera sp. | reverse complement strand
CTGGACGAATCTGTCAGAAACGCAGATCATCTCTCAGGCCAAACTCAGCATTGCAAAATATGGTTATGCCGTCATACTCCTGCATCCACAGAGCTATTTGCTGACAAAGGATGGCAGAACTACAAACACACTGGATAACATGGCAATAAGCGAGCTCTATGGCTTGATAGACTCGTTCTCGGCGCAGAACATGCGCATCACGACCTTTAGCAAGACAGTCCAGTTCAGGCCGCAGGTGTCAATAGTACAGGCAAAATTCGGCGGTGAAGACTATGAGGTAACAGGAAAATCGTCGTACGCAAAGGTGACATCTATCAGTATAGTCCCTGAGAGATCCATACAAGTTGGCGTCGAGGGCCAGGGCAGGCTGGAGCTGACCCTTCCAAAGGGCATGATAAGCGGCGTCTATTCTGTTTCTGCCGACTACGAAAAAGAAGTCCAGTTCCAGCAGCAACATGACGCCTCCGGAGCCACGGTAGTCTCGTTCGACGTGCCTTCCAGCGTACACAGTTTCAGCATATCAGGCGCACAAGTCGTTCCAGAGTTCCCATCGCCGCTTATTGCGATAGCAGTAGCAAGCGCGCTTTACCTGATTGCGACAAAAAGCAGAAGGCTTAGGCGTAGTTGCCTTTGATAGACGATTTGGCGCCGCATGCCTCGCAGATCAAAAAGCCGAGTTTCTTGTTCTTTTCCGTCCGCGTGTCGGGGCTTCCGCACACGGGGCACGTCACATAGTCCTTGACGTAGCGGTCGAGGAGCGCGGCAAACGAAGAAGGGGACTTGCGGCCAAGGAAGTGGACGCGGTCTCCCTGTATGTAGCCGGCCGAGGCAAGCTCCTTGTTCAGGTACAGGAGCAATTTTTCAGGGTCGCGCCTAAGGGCCTTTGGGAACTCCATAAAGTTGCGGAATATGGTGTTCTTGCCGACCCAGATTATCTGGGGCTGCGGGATCTCTAGCCTAGAGGTAGCCTTCCTGGCACCTGTTCCCAGCTTGTCCTGCAGGCGCTTTAGCAGCGCTTCATAGTCGGCGGCCTTTTGGGCGCTCACGCAGGAATGGTTGCTTTTCTGTTTAATTAATGTATGTTGCCTGTGGCATAACAAGTTTAGGTGGTCACGCGTCAGCCAGAGTGGCTGTCAGTACGCGTTTTGCTGCCAAGGATTCTCTGTGCCAGCCTTCGGTAGTGACGTACATTGCTTTCCACACCGCCTCTGCCTGCCCCACTGACATCTCGTGGCCGTGGATCATGTGGCCCATAAACTGCTCCCGGCCTTCAAGCAGGATGTCGCAGTGGAGGCATTCCGTTGCGGGCATCATAGTCAGCGCGTCCCCCACTCGTTCTTGCGCAGGCTCCAGACCGCAGGAAAGATTATCCACGTTATCACGAACGAGGTTATCAGATTCATAAGGGGCTTGTAGATCCATGTCTTTGAAGTCCTGTCGCGGAACTTGTAGTCGGCCCCGTGCCCAAAGCTTGTCAGAAATGATCCCATAAAGAATATCACGGGCACCCAGTAGTTGTTCAGGAACACGGGCTCCCACACGAATGCCAGCAAGAGGATCAGCGGGTTTGTGAACATCAGCATGAATTCCACGTAGAAGAGCAGGAAGGACATTATAGGGTTCCGCCTCCAGAAAAAGCCGCTGATGAAAAAGTTCACCCGGAGCGTCCCTTTCTTCCAGCGCTTTTGCTGGCGCATGAACACTTTAAAGCTCTCCGGCACGTCGGTGTACACTATGGCAGATGGGACGTACACGGCCTTCCAGTCGATGAGCGCCTGTCCGGTCAGGCTGCGGTCCTCAGCGTCATCGTAGCGCGACATCCACCGCATCATCTTTTTTGTGCCCGGCGTCATCAGGGGCTTGGCCTTGGGCGGGGCAATTACATACGTCGTCAATTCCCTATCCTCGCTGTCCTTCAGGCGGGCATTGATCCAGTATGGAATATAGTTTGCAATGGCCTCCCGCCGGTAAGCGGCAAGGCACCCGGAAATGCACATGACAGAGCCAAAGTAGCTTTCTGCGCATTTGCGGATGTTGAACGAGTAGTCGTACCATACATCCTGGCACCGGGTAAGGACGTTCTTGTTTGCGTTCCACACCTTGGCAAACCCCACGACGCCGCCGACGCGCTGATCGGCCTTGAACGCCTTCATTACCTCGGTGATTGCCTGTGCATCTACAATGCTGTCAGAGTCTATGAGCACGAGGTAGTTGCCGCGCGAGTTGTAAAACGCGCTGGCTACCGCCTTGCGCTTGCCCTCGTTCTTTTTGTGTATGACTTTCAGAGTAGGATACTTTTTGACCAACCCATTTAGTATCTCCGCCGTGCCGTCTTTGCTGCCGTCGTTGACGGCAATGACTTCTATGTTGCGGTACGTCGACCGGTAAATGGCATCGATGACGAGCTCTATCATGCCTTTCTGGTTGTATACCGGGACGATTACCGAGACGAGGTCGTTGCCAGGCGTGCCGGTGGCCGGCGACTTGAACAACACCCAGCCTATTACAAGATAGGCAAGAGAGTGTGCAGGAACGATTATGCCGGCAAGCACAAACGGATCCTGCAAAGTGATTCCAAGGTATATCGTGTACGCTATTAGGGCAAATGTGGCCACTATGGTGATTATCCTGACCGCCCAGGCTTTCTTGCTGATCTGGATCCGGCCGCTGCTGTTTACATGCTGCTGGCACTTTTGTGACAGCGTCTGTGCAAGGGCATTGTCCTCTTCTGCATCCATCATGCCGATACTCTACCCGCTACGGCATCAACGCCTGTCAGATCCGGCACGTACGCAGGTGGCGTTCTGTCGCGGTCAGACACGCGAGCAGAGTCTGCGATAGTCACCGCGCCTATCGCGGTTAGAGTCACCTCTCCAAGGCGAGAAAACTTCATCGGGCAGCAGCTCCTGCGTCAATGGAGTTGGATTGGCGGGAGCTTCTTGTTTGGCACCGCGCCGGCGATGTGCGATCTGTATTCATCGTCCACCTTTTTCGCCGCGTCGATTATGCTCGTCTCAAGCAGGTTCTTTGACAAGTTGAGGAACATCTGGCTGTCCTTTGGCAGGCAGTGGCCGCCGATTCCTTCCCTTGGTTCGAGTACTTTGATGTTCCACTTTGTGTTTATCGCGCTGCGGAGGTCGGCAAAGTCAACGCCGGAACGGTCGCAGAACATCTTTAGCTCCTCTGCAAAGGCTATCTCCATGAACCTGTACGAGTTTTCTACTATTTTGCACAACTCTGCCACATCTATCGACTCGACAGGGTGGAGCGATATATCTAAAAGGTCTCCGTAGAACTGCCTCGCTTTATCGATGCAGCATGGCTCGCAGCCGCCGATGACTCTGGTCTGGTTCACGCCGTGGTTGTGTTTTTCAGGCCCATAGAACCTGTGTGGGACGTGCACGACATGAAGGCGATGACCGAGGATTTCTTTTATCTTCTCTGACGTTCCCCTCGTGATAGTACTATCAATGCCAACAAGGGCGCCCTGCTTGCCCTCGTACGAAAGCTGCCTTGCTATCTCAAACAATCCATCAAGGTACGGCTGGAACATATCGTTTGGCTGGTGAGTAGATATGCAGATAACATAATTGTCATAGCCGGCAAAGTTGGTTGCCTTTTTCCTAATGATCTGGTCGTCCAGCGCGCGCCGGACTGCCTTTTCACTAATGTCATACCCGTCGACCGTCAACCCCTTCATTGTCATGTACTCTGCGTTGCTGTAGCCTATCTGGCCAAGGCCAATGACCAGAACCTTATTGTTATTCATCTTGATGCAAGATAATCAAATTACTAAAAGCGATTATGCAAACTCATTATGGTTGAATGCAATATAAAGAGGCTCTAGATTTGGAGAAAAACATGAACTATATCCTTTATGGGGAACTATATACTTCCATATCGTCGCGTGCCCCAAACTAGCAACACGTACAGGCTTTTAGTTTATGCAAAAATATATTAATTTTATGCAAAATAATAAGGTACGGCGCCCTGACACATGAGGTTTGCAGGAATCGCGCCTCAGCGGGCTCCTCCATTATTATCATAGCTGCGCATAGACTCCCACATCGCCTCTGCCTGCCCCACTGACATCTCGTGGCCGTGGATCATGTGGCCCATAAACTGCTCCCGGCCTTCAAGCAGGATGTCGCAGTAGTTGCATTTTGTAGACAGCAGGACCTGCACGTCAGCGGGTCCCCCAGTCGTTCTTGCGCAGGCTCCAGAGAGCCGGGAAGATAAGCCAGCTTAGCACGAACGCTGCGAGCATGTTCTCAAACGGCTTGTAGTACCAGTGCTTTGAGCTTGGGTCGCGGAACTTGTAGTCAGCTCCCTGCGCAAGCCCCATCAGCACCAAGCTGGCAAGCAGTAGAAAAGGCATCCAGTAGTTCCCAAGCATCAGAGGCTCATAGATGAATGCAGTCGTTACCAGCAGAGGGCTGATGAACGTGTGCATGAGTTCCAGATAAAAGATGAGAAATGCCATGACAGGGTTTCTCCGCCAGAAAAAGGCGCTGACGAAAAAGTTCACCCTCATCGTGCCCCTCTTCCAGCGCTTTTGCTGCTTCACGAACGTTCTCATTTTTTCCGGTACCTCTGTGTACACAAGGGCTGTGGGGACGTACACGGCCTTCCAGTCCAAGAGCGCCTGGCCCGTCAGGCTGCGGTCCTCAGCGTCGTCGTAGCGGGCCATCCACTTCATCATGTTTTTGGTGGCCGGTGCCATCAGGGGCTTGGCCTTGGGCGGTGAAATGACAAACGATGTCATCTCCCTGTCGTCGGCTATCGGCGTCTTGGCCTTGGTCCAGTACGGCAAATAATTGGCAATTGCCTCGCGCCTGTAGCCGGAGAGGCAGCCAGAGCAGCACATGACGCTTCCAAAATAGCTCTCGGCGGACTTGCGGACGTTGAACGAGTTGTCGTACCAAACGTCCTGGCATTTTGTAAGCGCGTTCTTGTCGGCGTTCCAC
>DASUXB010000037.1:0-4599 GCA_036378195.1 Nitrososphaera sp. | reverse complement strand
GACTATGATCTTTGAGTAGTTTGTCAGAATCGAGGGGTTTTTGGCGACCTGCTCGTCGGTCAGCACATCGCTGATTCCAAGCGACTCTATCTTCTTTAGGGCGTTGTTGCTTCCTGCGTATTCCATCGTGCCCGTGCGCTCTCTTGGGTTCAGCGGCACCGTCAGGCAGCGTGCCTTGCAGTTTCCCCGGTAATAATCGTAGAACCCGTGGGGCTGGTAGGCTGCAAAAGTGAATGTCGGCCTGATAACCGCGATGAGCCGGTGAGGGTGATGAGACGAAAATGGCACCAGCACGAGGAAAATTACCAAGGCGCAGCAGACGGCGCCAAGACCAAACAGGAATCTTTTCTCCATGGATCAGCGCATCATCTACGTTAACTACGCTTGGAGCCAATTAATGCCTGCCTTAACTTCGTTAACTGAAAAAAACCAAGACAACCTGCATGTACTTGCCCGGTTGGTGATAAGTTAGCTTGGATTTTTACGGTACACAAAGAGGCGACGTACAGTCTATGACGAGCGAACTTTGCTTTTGCTGGTAGGCAGCCACCAGTACGTCGCTCCTCTCATGCTTATAGGCGATACGGTGCTTTACTGTTCATGTTCGATCTCAGGTACAGTAGTGCAGTTGCTGTTGTAGTCGTTGCGATTCTTGTTGTGACGTTGTCCACGGCGCCAGTCCAGAGCGCGTTCTCGCAAACAACAACGTTCAACCCCCAGCAGGGCTACTCTCAGGCAAGAGAAGACCCCTCGTATGCGGTCAGGATTCCGTTCACGGACCTAGGCGTTGCGCCATTCCAGCCTACAACGATTTCAATACCAACCGGCATGACTGTCATATGGTTCAACGAAGACCAGTCAGAACATTCTGTTACTGTGGAAAGCTCCGCCCCGCAAGGGGCCGCGTTTGACTCAGGCTTGATAGCCCCCGGAGGCTTTTTCACGCACACGTTCAGTGTGCCGGGAACCTACGATTACCACGACAGCGCAAACCCGTCGTCAAAGGGTAGGATAAAAGTGGGAGGTGGTTTCGAGCAGGGAAGCAACATGGATATGCTGATTGGCGGAAACGCGCTGCCGTTTAGCCCGAGCAAGCTGGCAAGGGTGACGCTGTCGTTCGTGCCGCACGAGAGCGCCGCCGTAATCCCGCCAGATCTGAGTCTCACGTACAACGTGACCATTTCGAATTCAACATCGACCCTTTACAGCGACCAGTTTGACGATTCAGACGGCATACTGGACTTGGAGCTTGTGCCCGCCATATCAACAACGAACAGCACCGACCAGTTTGTCAGCTGGGGGCCTGACCTAACGGACAACGAAGGGGTCGCAAGCGACGGCGCGTATCACATCCAAGGCCCCGTGCTAATAAACGATGATACATACAACATCCGAGTTTCAATAGTCGCAGTAAACGATGCCGACCTGCCTGCCCCTGTCTCTGATACGTTCGCGCTGCCTCCGGTTGGAGCGCAATAAAATAATAAAATGCAGAGGATATTCTGCGGCGGCCTGCAGCTTCCGCGTTGCAGGCTCCACCTTTTTGTTTTTACACTTGCGGCCGTACACGCATATTTTGCTATTTCTTTAGGTAGTACAGCGTCCTCTTGCCCACCTGCTTTTTTGCAACATTGTGCTGGCTTTCTACCATCTTTCTTATCACGGGCAGATAATTGGGAACATAAGAGACGCCGTCCAGGAGCGCCGAGAGGGTTTTTGGCGTGTCAGACAGCTTTTTGTTCGCGTTGTCCATTATCTCTTTCTTTTTCATGTCGCTCATGTGGTATACTACTGCTGCTGCGCGTCCCGAAGAGGAAGGCGCCTGCTTCTTGCTTGCTTTTCGCTTGACCTTTACCATCTTTATCCCGTTTGCCCTAAACTCCCGGCCCTTTTCTCTTATGGCAGCGTCAAGCTGCCTCTTGATGTCATCAATCTCGTCCGGGCCCAGGATTATTTTTTGTCCGTTTTTTTCTATCTCTATAGAGACGGACCTTGTTACCTTGACCATATGCTTCTTCTTATGACAACATTCACAAAAATTGCTATAAAAACAGGCGGATTGAATATCTATAGGAAATCGGAGATATTTGCCATATTCCTATAGGCATGCGGCGCGAGGCAGGCCCGTACGTGTCATTTGCAAGCTTGCATATGCAAAACCATTACGCGCCGAGGACGGTACGGAACATCAACTTGCCGTAGGGTGTTTCTCCCAGCTGCGCTCTGAGGTCGTCAAGCTTGGCGGCAAATTCCTTTCTCTGCCCTCCTTCCAGCTCCTGCCGCAGTATCAGCTCTTCTTTCACGGGCGTCTTGTCTTTCAGCTTGCCAACCGCGGGACCAAATGACCTGGCCAGAGCTTCAAGGAGGTCGAAAAGGAGAGAGTATTCGACGAAAACCATGACGCCAGAGCCTGCCGCGCCGGCGCTGTGCCCCGGCGCGGCAGCAGCTATCGCGTCTTTTTCTTCGACCGCAAGCAGCTTCAGCCTGCCTTTTGAAGCCAAGATGCCAGGTTCCTGCAAGAGCCGCATCTTTTCAAGGACTGCCCTGCCAAACGCCACCAGCTTGTACAGGTCGGTCGCCTGTTCGATCTCCCTTGTCTGAAGCAGATCCGTTTCTGCTGCTGCCGCAGTAGCCTGCTCCTTGTTGTTTGTATAGTATATCCTTGGGCGGATTGTCGGAGAAGCAAGATTGACAGTACGCGTGTAAGAATCACTTGCCAAGCTTGCCATATCAAAGGCGACGGTAAAAAACTCGCCCTTGCCGCCTCCCTCTCCCGCAGGCCCGGAAGCGATGTCGGATGCCAGACCCACCTCGAAGGTTTTCTCGCCGCGCAAGGCCACGGAGGATATGTACAGGTCGTCTGCCTTTGCAAACTGCGGCTCCTCCTTGGCCGTCTGCTCTTCCTTTTTAGAAAACCGAAAAGTGCTCTTGACCTTTTCCGACATTGGAAGCTTCATGCCGACGGGAAGCATCAGGTCCCTCGTTCCAAAATCAAAAACCTTCTTGCGATAGTTCCAGAACTCTATGCCTGTGGATGCAAACTCGAACACGTACGAAAACTGTGTTGGTAGAGTGGATGCAGCAGTGGCGGCTGCTGTCACCTTTTCGTTGCCTTTCTTTTTTTCCTCTCCTTCTTCTTTTTTGTTGCTTGCGATATTTGCAATAGACGCCGATGCGGTGCGGACAACCTTGTAGCTATTGTTGTTTGTTGCCGGGTCGATGTGCGCCGCCAGCTCGACTGAGAGACTATCGAGGACTGGCCGGGGAAAATTGCGGTTCTCGATGGACAGCCAGTTCTGCACGGCAGTTATTGCCGCGGTGCGGTTTGCGTTTATCACCGACCGTATGTTCTCCTTGTATTTCTCTTGCTGCTGTGAAGAGCTTGTCTCGACGTCGGCCAGCATCCTGGCGATTGAGGTCTTGGCGTCGGTCAGAAACGTGTTGCCGCTTGCAGACTGCAAGCCTGCGACGGACGAAAAGATGCCAGAATTTTTTTCATAGAACCTGTCTATAATGTCTGTGGCTGCGGCCCGGGCGTTCCTTATGGCCGAGACGATTTCCTTCCGCAACAGCTCGGAACCGTCAAGCAGGGACATGCATTTCACGTCTACTTCGTGACGCTGTATTACCTGCGAAGTCAGCGAGACAAAGCTCTTTAACATCCCGATAAGATTCCTGTCATCCTCCAGTGGAGTATAGTCTGCGTATAGGAAATGTCCCTGCGCAGGACGGCCTGCAATATTATTATCACCATTATCATCATTAATGCCGGCAGTTCCATGCTGGCTGCTACTACTACCGATATCCTCTGCCATGAAGAATTATTTTGTACAGAGTATTTACGAGTTAGTCTTAGCTACGGCCGTTTTTATGCACCAAATTGCGTAATTTGCGTTTGACGTGTGATTTTTGCAGGTCAACGTGCATTCAAGGCGGAAAAAGTCACTTTACTATCCCACTGGTGGCGTTCTGGATGGCACCCTTGGCAAAATCCTTGCTCTCGTCCGTCGCGTTTTTGATGACGGGGTTGTTGCCGAGCTTTTCTGCCCCGGATATGAGGCCAGAAAAGAACGCCTCGACGCCTATTCCGATTATCACTACTATAACCACGGCAATCAAGATCCACGTCAGCAGGCCCATAGCATATAGACGAACGTTCTTCTATAAAAGAGAATATTCGTAGCGTCAATATATCAGATTAGATGAGATTATTAGCCTGCTTGTACCTATATTCTATTGAGGTCTAGCGTCTGCGTGCATTCCTGTTAGACTTGACATTCAGGCGCAAGACCTCTCTCCTCTCTCTTGTGTGTGTTTTTGCTGCGACACATTCCCACAGGGAAATAATATAGCTATAAATCGAGTGCCTGTTTTCCTCCGGCCCTGTCCTTTATTATCACATACTGGCCCGACAGAAGGTTTGCGATTGCCAGCACTATCTCCTTGTTCGCGTCACCGTCGCTTGCCAGAAAAAAGAACTTGGGCATTATCCTGGACACGGTTCCAGAATATCTTTCAGCAGATGCGATCACCTGTATGTGCTCCCCTTCCCTGATCGGCAGCAGGTATTTCAGCGGCCTTTCCTTGACTATCCTGACG
>DASUXB010000036.1:0-7263 GCA_036378195.1 Nitrososphaera sp. | reverse complement strand
CGGCACTGCGGCCAAGATTTTCGACACGCTTGCAAAAAACAGGGTGAACATCATGATGATTTCACAGAGCCCGTCGGAGTCGAGCATCTCGATGGTCTTGCGCAAGAGCGATCTCGACAAGGCGACTACCACGCTGGAGCTGAACCTGCTTGGCAAGGTGATAAAACAGGTGAACGTGAGCGACGACGTTGCCGTAATAGCAGTAGTGGGCTCGGGTATGCGCGGGATAAAGGGTGTGGCGGCGAAGGTTTTCGGCGCAGTGGCCAAGCGCAGCATCAACGTCATCATGATAGCGCAGGGCTCGTCAGAGCTTAACCTCGCTTTCGTGGTAAACGACGGCGACTGCGAGCGCGCGGTAAACGCCCTGCACGATGAGTTTGGTCTCGGAAAGACTCGCAAATAATAATAGTAATAGCTGATCATGTGCAGAGCGGTCTTGCGGCGGCGATTCTCGCAACCGAGAAAACTAGCAAGCATTCAATATCGCAGAGCCGTTTGAGATGGTGATGGAACTGCACGAGCTCTTTGACCTCAAGGGAGACGTCTGGTTTCGCAAGGGAGACTACTTTTATACCCTTGAGCAGGTGCAAAAGATAGTAAGGGAGGTGCTGCGCACCGAGCCAGAGCGTGCGCAGAGGATCCTCGACGATTTTTCGCCATCCGGCAAGCCTGCGTACAAGTGATTGAACTAGGGATTTTTGCGCCGGTCAGTCAGTCTCGTCTCAGCGCCACTATGGGCTCCAGCCGCGACGCCTTCCATGCAGGGTAGATGCCAGCCATCAGGCTCAGCCCCACCGACAGCCCCCACACGTACAGAAGGTCGGTCGGCAGGTATACAGGCGAGACGTCTTGGCCTCCTCCACGTCCAGGACCGAAGCTGAATGCGCCTGTGAGCATTGACCCCGCGGCAATACCAAACACCAGCCCCAGCGTGGCCCCCATCACCCCTATTATCGAGGCTTCGCTTATGAAGATCAAGAGTATGTCCTTGTTGAGCGCGCCTATCGCCTTTATGGTGCCGATTTCGCGAATCCTTTCCGTGACAGAAGTGTAGAGGGTAGTCACTATGCCGACTGCGCCTACGACCAGCGCGACCAGTGCTATGGCGAGGATAAAAGAACTAAAGCCGGACGTGAATTGCTGCCTTGCCTGCAACACTGCCTGAGGAGTGCTTACGCCGATTCCACTCCCATAGATCACCTTGATCTCATCCTGAACCGTGCTGACATCGTCTGGCGAGGGTACCGCGACCATGAGCGAGTCGTACCTTCCGTTCTTATGGAGGAGCGAGTTTGCGATTTCAGGGCTGATTATGACGGCCCTGTCGATGGTAGGGTTGCCGGTCTGTGCCATGATGCCTCGGATTACAAAAGATCGTGATTCCTGTTTTTCGTCGCCGGTATAGGGATCCGTAAATGAATAAGACGCCTTGACCGTCTGGCCGACTACGAGGAAAGGCGTCGGCTGGCCTTCAGGGTTGGCAATCAGGTCTGCCACAACCATCCCCGTTGGGTCGTTTGCCTTCAATTCAGAGCCGCCCGAGTATTGTATCGTAGGCGCAATAGTAGTCAGCTTCTCAGGAGCAATGGCAAACACTGAAACACTTCTCTGTTTTCCCTGAGATTCCAGGGTTACGCGCCCCGTGTATGTCGGCATAACGTCGTTCACAAGAGGCAGCGTCTTTAGCTTGGTAACGACTGCGGAGTTAAAGTTGACAGTTGTTCCGGACGATTGCGGTTGGCCACCAAAGCCGCCACCACCTCCGCCCCCTCCGCCAAAGTTTCCACCTCCGCCAGAATTAGTCAATGTAAGCACATTGCTTGCCAGATTACTGAACTGCTTTTCGATAAAGACGCTAAAGCCGGCGGTAAGGCCGTTCAGCGCAACCATTAGCGAGCTACCGACAACTACCATCAATATAGTCAGGGCGGAGCGGACCTTCCTGTCTCGGAGTGCTTCAAAGGAGAGGGAATAAATGTCGTCTATTTTCACTGTGCGTATACCACCTCTCACTTTGTCGGCGGATCGTCCTTTGTCGTTGCGTCGTTAGCTGGGTTTTCAAGTATGTCTTCGATGTTCTTCCGCTTGTCCGAGCCGTTGTTCGGGGCGTTCAGCGTCTTCATGGCTTTTGCATGCTTCTTTTTCCGGATGACAAAGAAGGCGGCTATGGCGGCGACAACTGCTGCGCCTATGATTATCATCATGAGAAGCGGCCCTCCCGTAGAGTTCCGGCCTCTTTCGCCCGGAGTCACGTTCGTGGTTTGTTGCTGCGCGGCCACGACGGCATTCCCGCTTGCAACAAATTCATGGGCGTTTCTCAAGTTATCCTTGTAGCTAATTTTCACCGTAACAGGGTATGACGTACCAGGCGCAGCAGGCGGGATGTTCAATGGTATGCTGAACGGAAGTGGCGAATTTGCAGTCAGATCTCCGAGGTACTGCGGGGCAGGAGGAGCAGCATTGAATGCGGTGCTGTTGTTGTTATTTCTCCGGAATTGTCCGAAGTTGCCATTGTTATTGTTATTATTATTCTGCCCTGAAAATAGGAAGGCAAGGGGATTGGATTGTCTGTTGTCACTTGATGAGTAATTACCGCCATTCTGTCCAGAGTTAAACTGTTCGTTGCTGCCAGTAAAGTTGCCTCTCTGGATAGCAGGCATGTTTTGTCCAGGCGTTTGCATCAGCTCGACTGTCGTGAAAAATGCCGCGGTGTTGCCCTCATTGAGTATGTTGCCGACAAGGGTAGGCGTAGCTCCAACGTAGTTGATTGATAAATCATAGACGCGGAGCACTATTTCGCCGTCAACATATGTCCCAAGGATGTACTTTTCCGTCTTGGGCGACCCGTCCAGTATGTAGTCGATTGTCACGTCAAACGTAGCCGGGTTGCCTATGAGCGAGGTCGATGCAAATACCTGAGTTTCAAGCTTGGCCTGCGAACCCGGGTCAATCTCATCCACTGCCCACTTTGAATCTCCAATTATGTTAAGCGAAGTGGAGCTGGACTCCATAGTCACGACCGCGTTGTTTATGCGGCTCGTGCCCTTGTTTGCGATTTCAAGGATAAAGTTGTCCGCCTTGCCGGCCACTATGCGGTTGTCGGTCTCGTTCTCGCCAGATGCGGCCCTCACACCTATGATAGATGGAGCGTTCTGAAGCACAATGACACCCACTGCCGGCGTCAGGGTCTTGGCATTGCCGGTTGCGTCGTTGTACGTGATTTGCAGTTGTATGCCTGCCGTGTTTCCTCCTGCAGATATGTTTGGAAAGAGAGTCGTGGTGAGCGTAGCGTTTGACCCTGCCGGTATCGTGCCAAGGGTAAACGTGTTTGTCCCAAAGTTTGTTATCTGTGGCCGGATTGTCGCGCCTGAGGAGCTTTCAATAGTGCTTGCCGATCCGCCATTTATGCTGATGCCGGTCATCGACACTATCACGCCGGTTGCAGGTGCGCTGCCGGTGTTCCTTATTGCAATGTCGACGTTGTTCGAGACGCCAGGAACTAGATTGTGGGTGACTGCTACAGGGTCGAGGATGACCCTGCCGGTCAGCCTGAGTGGAATGGTTACTGGGTTATTCCTCGGGCTCCCGGTTTCAAACAGTCTTTGGTACGCCACGTTTAGATCTGTGCTGTACGTCCCGACGTGGACGCTGTTGGAAACATCAAGGTCAAAGTATAGTGTGAACGTCTGGCCCGCATCCACCGCGGTATCAAAAGTGGCGATCGCAGTATCATCAGACGACGTTCTGCCGTTGGCCGAGAACCCTTGCGGCAAAGTGAGCGAGCCTGTGATGCCGGTTATGGCCGAGAACCCCCTGTTCACCATCACCACGGCAAGCGTTGAAGCGCCGTCGCCGGGCCCCACTTCTTTCTTGACATCAGCAGTCGAAGTGCTCGTGCTGCGGTTGACCCAGTATGCGTTGAGAAACGCTGGGCCGCTTACCGACGCGTCGATTATCTGCCTCTCTGACGGCTGCGGTAACTGCTGATCCTCTGCGTCCGCACTAAGTAGGGTGATTGGAAGAGAAGAGAGGAGCACGCCCATTATCAAGAGTGACAGGACTCGCGAGCCGGTGTTGCTATTATTGTTATTCGCAGCTGCTGCTCCTGCGATAAGAGTCATAGGTTCCTGACCTCCTTTTCGATTCTTCCGTCCCTGACGTAGATGGCACGGTCGGTCGCGGCCGCAAGCTCTGGGTTGTGCGTCACCATGATTATCGTCATACGGAACTTGTGCGAGAGCATCTTCAAGAGCGCGAAAACCTCGTTCCCCGTCTTGGTGTCGAGGTTGCCCGTCGGCTCGTCTGCAAGCAGTATCGCGGGGTTGTTCATGAGCGACCTTGCGATGGCAACTCTCTGCTGCTGGCCCCCGCTCAGGTTCGTTGGCTTGTAGTTTGCCTTGTCCTTTATCCCAAGCACTTCAAGGACTTTGAGCGCCCGGTTCTTCCTTTCCTCCTTGTCTATTTCCATCACGATTGCCGGGAGTTCGACGTTTCTCAGGACAGTAGTCCTGTTTATCAGGTTGAACGACTGGAAGATAAAGCCGATGAGCTTGTTTCTCATTGTCGCTATCTCCTGGTCGCCGAGGGAGAAAATGTCCACCCCGTTGATTATTACCTTGCCAGAGGTTGGCTTGTCGATGGCCCCAAGGAGGTTTAGAAGCGTAGACTTGCCGCTTCCCGAGGGGCCGACTATGGCCACAAACTCGCCCTTTTTCACTGTAAAAGTCGCGTGCTTTAATGCCACGACCTTGCCGGCGGCCGAGTTGAACTCTTTGTATAGGTCTCTTGCTTCCAGCGCAACGTCTCCAAGGCCTGCTGCGATGTCTGCCGCTTCATGGAATTCCGGTTCTGCAGGACGCCTCATTGTTTTACAACCTCCTTCTTTTTTTCGACTATCGCAAGAATCGCGATGCAAAGCCCGATGAACGCCAGTTGCGCCGCCTCGACTGCAATCGCCATTGAATTCATGCCGCCGCCCCTGCCGGTGATGGGGTTTCCAGGCACCCTCGTGACGAAATACACTGCTACCAGGACTGTAGTCCCGGTAATGCCCACTGCGTACCACGGCCTGCCCCACCTTCGCACCACTGGCACGACCCAAAAGACCTGGGCAATGCCTCCTATGAGGAAGAATAGGCCGGTGTTAAGGTTGAACCCAAGCATGTTTGGTGCAAGGATGAGGTGAAGGATGCCCCCTACCGCGGTCGAGGCGGCTCCAGCATAATGTAACGCCCTTACTATTATCGTCGACGCCATACCCTGAAAAATGTAAGAAAATCTCATAATAAGCGTTATCTACAAATGAGAAGTAACAATGTTACCTTTGTGCTTTTTAGGGCGCATGAGCGAATCTCGATCCATGAATTACGCTATCTCGTTTCTATGGAAGAAAGAAAATGATCAATTATTTATATAGAGAGATAATAATGCAGGATGAAGAGAATAAGCAATTATTGCATGAGTTGAATTGGTGCATGAATATCGAGAAAGAATCTACATCAGAAAGGACATCATACTCAAGCTGTACGAGCATGGAGAATTGAACCAGAGTAAACTCATGAGTTACTGTGGCCTCAACAACGCAAAGCACAGGGAGATACTTGATGAGATGGTCAACAAAGGCATGATAACCAGAAAAGAAGAGCCGTGGGGGAGCAAGACGATAATAAAATACAGCGTGTCAGAAAAAGGGAGGGAGATACTCAGGGCGGTGCTAGAGCCGTACGAAGAGTTGTTTCCAAGGGGAGATGCTACAACAAATGAATGATGATGAAATGTTTTCAGGCCGCGCAGTAGCAATGGAGGCAGAGAGCTGATTGTCTGGCGAAGGCAAGAAAAAGGATCGCAAGAACGAGAACCTCTTCAAGATAATAGACGGGATAATTTTCGAGCTCAACAGGACAAAGAGGCTGTTCATAGTCATGGTCCTGACAGGGATGATAGTGCCGACCCTGACGTTTCTGATAGTAAACTCGCTGACGGAGACTTTTATGCCCGGCCCAGGAGGGTTCCGGGAAGTGCACCAAGAAAGGCTATTCCTAAGGCAGCTGCCGTGGATAGTATCTATAGTGTGGCTTGGAATTGGCATAAGGCAGTGGTTCGTGCTCTCCAAATGGACCAAGAAATACGACAAGTACAAGAAGCTTCAGGAAGAGATTGACAGGAGGTTCGACGAAGACGAACCTCCTGCGAATAATAATAGCAACATGTAAAGCAGGTGCAGCATATATTCTGGCTGCGACGGTTAGTTAGATAATTTCCTTAGCTATCATTTTTTCTCAATTCTTTAAAGGAATAGCTGCAAGAATGTTACCAATGTCAAGCCTAAAGGGAAATAGGAACTTAATTTCTGCCCTGCTGTTGGTCCTGGGCTTTGCGGTCGCCGCGTCGTTGCCAGTGGCAGCTTTGCCCCTTGCTTCCGCGCAGGCCCCGGCCAGTCCAGGAGAAATGCAGACAGCAGCAGCATCTCCTCCTCAGATAACTGGCTCCATAAACACAAAGCAAATTGCAAAGGACTTGTTGAATGAAAACCTGAATGCAACGTTTGTCGATGCGGCTGACATTGCAGAGAATCAGGTTGCCAACGGAACCGTGATTTCAGGTAACCTCGGCCTGGTGCAGGGTTACCTGGTATACAACACTACGGTGGCCAACATAAACAGCAACACCGCCTATAACGTCATCGTCGACCCCAGCAATGCAAGAGTGCTTGCCACCTCGCAAGGAATGCCTCTTGGCACGGTCGGAGGCCAAGGAGGAAAGGAGTTTCTGAATAGCGGAAACGTGACTGCGACGCTGGTGGATGCCGCTGCCATAGCAGAGGGGCAATTTGCCAGCGGCATGGCAATTGCGGGCAGCTTTGAGGTTATGGAGGGCAAGCCGGTGTACAGCATCACGGTAGTCGAGGTAAATAACGAAATGCTCTTCAAAGTGATTGTTGACCCGAGCACAGGAAACGTGCTAACTACCTCAGAGGGAACGCGTGTGGGCGACTTGGGCATCAAAGGCGTTTTCTGATGTGATTTCGTCCCTCCCTTCCTCCTATTTTTTTCCAGATTACTCATTTCTGAACATGGCAGCAAGCCAGATCCAGGTTGCAACAAGTTGTGAAAAATATCCATTGTTTGCTGCAATGAAATAATCTCAAGAAAACGCCCTAGGCATATCACGTTCAAAACAGGTAATTTGCAAATTTTGCTCTAAATATTCCTTATAATCTCACTATCTATCATTTTTGCTCAAGCCTTTAAAACCAGTACTGCG
>DASUXB010000035.1:0-26697 GCA_036378195.1 Nitrososphaera sp. | reverse complement strand
TTACCTAACAAGACTTATGCATCGCAAAAATACCATTTATATAGACTTTAGCTGCTCACGTAGACAGCCAATTAATGCCCACCGAACGGGTCGTTTTAAACAGCGATCTGCGCTACCTTGACAGCAAGGGCAACCTTATGCGCACGAGGGCCGAGCTGTCAGTCGCGCGGATGCTTGACTTTCTAGGCCACGACTACAAGTATGACCAGGCAGTAACGCTGCCGGACGGCACGGTCGTACGCGTTGATTTTATTGTGGCAGGCAGCAACAAGCACATAGAGGTCGTAGACTCGGAATCCGACGCGGCCAAGTTCCGCAGGATAAAGGAGGGGATGTCGGCGCTTGACATCGTCGCGATAGGCCACTCTAAATATTCAAGCAAGGTGGACGAAATTGACTCGATGTTCTTTTATGACGAGTCAGAGAGGACGCAGACGGGCTCTATCTTTATCGAGGACCCGTCACTCGCGTTTGACTATGCGCACATACTTCCGCTCGTGGAAAAATGCTCGGTCCTGCATGGCCACACTTCGACTGTCATGGTAGAGATAATCGGGAGCATGAAGAACAACCTGGTGGTAGACTTTGGCGAGGCAAAGCGCATAATCAAGGACACCATCAACATGATAGACCACAAGTTCTTCATTAACAAAAAGTACCTGGAAAAGGAAGACGACATGCACTATTACGTCTCGTTCCAGGGCCCGCGGGGCTATTTCAATCTGCAGCTGCCCAAGATGACGACGTGGCTCATGCCCGGCGAGGCGACGGTTGAAAACCTGTCGACGGAGATAATCAGGCTGCTTGCGCCGCGCATGCCGCCAAACGTGGAGGCGCTTGGTGTCTACATCTACGAGGGCGTCAACAAGGGCGCGCACATCATAGCCGGAGTCAAGAAGGAAGAGAAAAAGGGCTAGATGGACAAAGCCCTGGTGATGCTCTCAGGCGGGCTGGATTCAGCCACTTGCCTCTACTGGGCTAGGGAAAGGTTCGCAGTCTCTGCAATCACGTTCAACTATTTCGGCAGGCTTGTACAGGAAAAGCGCGCCACACGCAGCCTCGCAGAGAAGGCCGGCGTAGAGGTCATAGAAGTCGATGTGCCGTTTGTAAAGGAGGCGTCTGACTTTGACGACGGCAAGATGAAGAAGGAAAAAGGTTCCGACCTGCGGTGGGCCTCGTACGTGCCGGCAAGAAACATGATGTTCTACTCCATAGCGGCTCACTACGCAGAATACCTCAACGCCAAGTGGATAATAGGCGGCCACAACAGCCACGACGTGTCATTCTTCAAGGACGCGTCCAGACAGTACATCGAAAAGATGAACTCTCTTTTTGCAGAAAGCTGCCTGCTGTGCGACGGCCGGCCGTACCAGATAGTGCTTCCTTTGGCAGAGATGGACAGAAAGGCAGTCATCACGCTTGCGCGCGGGCTGCATGTCCCCATAGAGATGACGTGGAGCTGCCACCAGGAAGGCGAGATTCCCTGCAGAGAATGCTACGCGTGCAGGCAGCGCCTGGAGGCGTTTTCGGCCCTTGGCATCAGAGACCCTGCGCTGAAAAAGTGACCCTTTCTTCTCGGTTTTTGCGCAGCCGGATCTCGCTTGCATGGATTGTGGAAAAGTCCTTTACTCCCGTCCTTATAGACACCTGCCTGCCGTCCATCGACTCTATCGCGCCAAAACCGGCTATCCTGCGCCGTGAGCCGAGGGCAACGAACATTCCCTCTGGCGCAAGCGCAAGCACTGTACCCCACTGCACGGGCCTGTCCCGGTGCAAAAAGTGGGCCGCGTCGACGCTTTTTGAGACAATCCCCGGCCCGATGTGCCTTTCGTACTGCTCCAACCGGCGCCCCACCCTTTCATAATGGGTTTTTGCCGCCTGCGCGCTCGAAGGCGCCACAGCCAGTTTCCACGGGCCCGAAAGTGCAAGATTGTCCTGCCCCATGCAGACCAGGACGTCGGGCGAGACTGCGTCTGCAAGCATCCGCTTGTACAAAGGGTCAGAATAGCCGTCAGTGTTGACTATTTTCAGGCCGGCAGACATCATTTTTCCAACAAGCGATTTTAGCTTTTTCGCCACCAGCTTTTCTGCGCCGGCGGGAGTCGTCGCGCCGATGAACGCGAAAAGGCCGGCCTCTGCATCCCTCAGGTCGACGACCTGTTCCTTGAGGACTGCCGCGCCAAGGGCCGCCGGTGGCGCGAGGTCGCCCTGGCCCATGTCGCCGTCGATGATGCACGGCGCCATGCCGCGGCACAGCGCGAGGTTTGCAAGGTATGTTGAAAATGTGGACTTGCCCGTATCCGTGGCGCCGGCTACCATCACGGTTGTTGCACTGCCAAGCGACAGGATGCTTTCCGCGATTTCCCGCCACATACGGGTGCCGGCATCCTTAGAATCTGCAGTCCACGACTCGCCACCCTGCACGTCAAG
The DNA here is from genome assembly GCA_036378195.1 of Nitrososphaera sp. Lineage (GTDB taxonomy): Archaea > Thermoproteota > Nitrososphaeria > Nitrososphaerales > Nitrososphaeraceae > Nitrososphaera. The sequence continues at coordinate 24,267 of DASUXB010000035.1, read as the reverse complement.
CTTGCAGTTGTCGTTACTGTTGTCAGGCTCAAATGGCAGCGTCTTTCCGGTCCTCACGGCAATTGTGCGCAGAGACACATCCATTCCAAGTACCGAACACCTGCCAAGGACGCGCACTGTGGCCGGACCCTTTACCATCCGCACCGTGCCAGCAGGCATCATATAATTAGAATACCTAACGTACGTGGCCGAGATAACACTTTTCTCCCTCTTCCCTTATGAGGGTTGTAAACGTTTATTTCCCAAGCCCATGGTGCACTGCTAAGTTGTCTGCACCGGCTGACGGCGCGCAGCGGCCACCGGCGGCTGAAGCTCGTGGCCAGCACCAGTTGGTACGCACCCTTGGCCTCACCGACGTCATAATGGTCGGAATAGCGGCCATGATAGGAGGCGCCATATTCGTGCTTACTGGACCTGCCATTGGGCTTGCAGGAAGCGCTGTGATAATCGCGTTTGTGATAAACGGCATTATCACGCTCTTTACGGCCATGGTGTACGCCGAGCTTGGCTCGGCGATGCCGGAGGCCGGCGGAGGCTATTTGTGGATACGCGAGGGCCTGCCCAGACCAAACGCGTTCATCAGCGGGTGGATGGCGTGGTTTGCCCACATCGTGGCAGGGAGCCTCTATTCCGTGGGCTTTGGCGCGTTTGCGTACAGCCTGCTCCAAGTTGCTGGGGTGCTTTCGTCAGAGTCACTACTCGGCATATTTCCAATTGACAAGCTGATAGCCGTGGCCTCTATAGCGGCGTTTACGTACGTCAACGTCAAGGGCACGTCTGAAACGGGCAAGGCCGGCACAATAGCGACGGTGGTGCAGCTGGGAGCAATAGTTGCCATCATCGCGTTTGGTGTGTGGGGGATCCTGAACAACCCGGGATGGGAGCAGCGGTTTTCCGAACAACTGCTGCCGATGGGGATAAGCGGCATAGTCGCGGCGATGGGTCTCACTTTCATCGCGTTCGAAGGCTACGAGATAATAGTCCAGACGGGCGAGGAGGTCAAGAACCCAAAACGCAACATACCCCGGGCGATATTCATCTCCCTTGCAATCGTAGTCGCCCTGTACTGTCTGATGGCCTTTGTGGCGCTGGCCGCTACAAAGGCGCCTGACGGCACGCCGGCGTGGAAGTTCATAGGAAGCGAGGGTGAACTTGGGATAAGCAAGGCTGTCAACCTTTTCATGCCGTATGGCGCGTTTGTGGTCCTTGCAGGCGGCATCGTGTCCACCCTTGCCGCGCTCAACGCCACCACGTTTTCGTCTTCAAGAGTCGCCTTTGCCATGGGCAGGAACTACAACCTGCCGCACAAGCTCAGCGAAATACATCCGGTGAACAGAACGCCCTACGTCGCCGCCATCGTTTCGGGCATAATAATGGCAGTCATGGCATACGCTCTCCCGCTCAACGACATCGCCCTTGCGGCAGGCGTGATATTCCTTCTCCTTTTTACGCAGGTCAACGTGTCAGTCATAACCATACGCAGGATGTACGGAAGCAAGCTCGACTATGGCTTCAAGACGCCGTTCTTTCCCGTCATACCTGTCATTGGCATCATACTAAAGCTCGGCCTTGCCGTCTACCTCCTTGTCACGCAGCCGCTCAGCTGGGTCATCACCATCCTGTGGATACTCGTCGGCTTTGTGCTGTACCGCATGTACACGTTCAAGAAGGAGGTGGAGCACTATGCGCCCCTTGTCACGCAACAGGGAGCAGAAGAGCGGCGCGGCTACAGGGTGCTCCTTATGTACAGCCCGGAAAACCCCGACAGGCTGGCGAAATACGCGACTAGGATAGCGAGGGAGACGGCGGGCGAGGTGAACGTGCTTCGCATAATCACGGTCCCGCACCAGACCCCGCTTTCCGCCGGCTCGGCCTTTGCAGAAAGCGCCCGGCGCGCGTTCCAGCCGCTTGAGGAGGCGTTTGAGAAAAGGGGCGTGCCAAGCCACTACCTTGTCAGGATATCGCATGACGCGACAGAGGCGATGCTTGCTACCATAGAGGAGCAAAAGATAAACCTGGTGGTGGCCGACCTTGAGACGCTGCGCAGGAACAAAAAGCTGCTGACACTTGCTACCTGCGACATCCTGGCGATAGCGGCCGAAAGCGACGAATTAGAGATGGAGCCGGCGCGCGAGCAGATCGAGGCTGACCTTGAGCTGCACGCCGTGCCGGCGGAGGAAAAGAAGAGCTTGGTGGTGATATACGACGGCGGGCCGCACGCAAACCTGGTGCTAAAGATCACGAGCTGGCTTGAGCATTCTGGCAGGTTCAAGGTCAACCTCGTTTCAGTGGGCAAGAAGGAGGAAGAGGCGGCAGAAGGAAGCGTCGCCATGAAGCCCGACTACTTGTCGCAGCTTGGCGTCGACCTGACGGAGGTGCACCTGAGTACAAGCGTGCAAGAGTCTGCCGCAAACGTGTTTTCCGCCGTCGACGCAAACAAGCCGGACATCGTGGTGATGGGTGCAAGCATCGGCAAGTTTTCCGTCCTTGACAGCCCGTACATGCTGCAGATGCTCAAGCGGCTCCGCTGCCCCGTCATGATTGCTAGGGACTTTGGCATCCCAGGCGTCTACCGCGCCACGTCGCTTGTGAGAAGGATGCTTGGAAGGTAGCAACATAGATATCGTTTTTATTTCTCGCGGGACGCAATCTACCGCGTCTTTTGCACCAGCCCGTCTTTCTGAGCATCAGGTCCAAGATCACGTTTATCAGCCTCTTTCTTTCGATAACGACGCTTTTTGCAGTCGCCCTCATCAGCTTCATCTCCGCCGACAATCAGCTGCGCGAAAGAGTCAGCGACCAGCTGATAAGCGAGTCCACCGGCAGGGGCGCGGCCATACGCTCGCTTGTCGACACAAGGATAGAGCAGATACGATTAATGTTCACAAACAGCGCGCTGCAGCAAGCCATCGAGGAATTGAACCAGAACGGCTCGTCGATAAGCGACCAGAGGATGCAGGCGTACAGAAACGACTTTACAGCAGGCATCGAGTCTTTCCGGCAGGTCGTCGGGACCACCGCGGGGCTTGAAAACGTCAAGGCGATTGGCTCAAGCGGGCACGTGCTTTTTTCGTCCGACCGGTCCGAGGAAGGCTCGGACCTGTCGCGCGACAGGCGGTTTCTGCGCGGCATGAGCGAGAGCTTTCTAGAGTTTGATCAGATTGACGGCAAGCGCAAGGCCGTAGTCGCCGTCCCGATATACAAGAACGGCCAGATAGGCACGCCGCCGGCAATAGGCGTCATGATTGCCACGATGGATACGGCGAAATTTGACGAGATCCTTCTAAACCGCGAGGGCCTTGGGGAGACCGGCGAGGTGTACCTTGTAAACGCCAACAGGACGCTCATCTCCGAGTCGAGGTTCATCGAAAACGCCGCCTTTCGCACGACAGTCAATACCCTTCCCGCCAACAGGTGCTTTGACGAAGGCGCCAAGATTTTTGCGGTATACCCGGACTACAGGAACATACCCATCGTAGGGGCGTCGTACTGCGCCCGCGACCTTGGGTTCGTGCTCCTTGCCGAGTTTGACGAGGCAGAGATATTCCAGCCCGTGACGCAGCTGCGCGACGCCATCCTCATTGCGGGCGCAATCATCACGGGCGTGGTAGTCGTCATAGCCCTGTACGTGTCAAAGACCATCTCTAGGCCCATAACGCGGCTCAAAGACGCCGCCGACAAGATCTCAAAGGGCGACTATACCCACAGGGTAGAAGTCGAGTCCGGCGACGAGGTAGGCAGGCTTGCATGGCAGTTTGACATGATGCGAAAAAGCGTGCTAGAGACCAACATGAACCTGAACCGGCTGGTGCGCGACAGGACAAAAGAACTCACCGACATGACAAACGCGCTGGACGCTACTGCCATCGTGGCCGTGACTGACAAGGACGGCACGATAACAAAGGTGAACAGCAGGTTCGCGGAAATATCGAAATATTCAGAGGAGGAGCTCATAGGGCAGAACCACCGGCTCTTAAAGTCTGGATACCACTCTCCGACCTTTTTCGAGGAGATGTGGAAGACCATCACCTCCGGCCAGATATGGCAGGGCGAGATAAAGAACAAGGCCAAGGACGGGAGCTTTTACTGGGTCAAGACCACCATCGTGCCGTTCCTCGGCGAAGACGGCCAACCCAAGCAGTACATAGCGATACACAACGACATCACCAACCTAAAGAACACAGAGGAGCGCCTGAACGAGGCGCTTGCGCGCGACAGGGCAAACACCGAGATAATCAAGATGCAGGTCGAGGAGCTGAACGTCACTAACGAGGAGCTCCGGCACAAGGACAAGCTGAAAGACGAGTTTCTCAGCATGGCGTCGCACGAGCTAAAGACGCCGCTCACCCCCATCATTGGGTGGTGCGGCGCGCTAAAGTCAAACACAATCCTTGGCAGGCTCTCAGGCGAGCAGCGCGCCGCGGTCGACACGATTGAAAAGAACGCGGTCAAGCTGGAAAAGATGGTGAGCGACATGCTCGACGCGCAAAAGCTAGAGCTGAACGAGTTCAAGTTCAATATCGGAGAGGTGGATGTGGACCGCGTGATAAGAAACGTCGAGCGCGATTTGGAGTTTGTCATGAAGGAAAACAAGATCGAGTTTGTGGTAAATGCGCAGCCGGGCTTGAAGCTGCGGTCGGACGAAGCCAGGATAATGCAGGTGCTAAACGCGCTCCTGTACAACTCGGTCGATTTCGTCCCCAAGACAGGTGGCAGGATAGAGCTCACAGCTGAATCGAGAGGCGGCGACATTGTCTTTGGAGTCAGGGACAACGGGCCGGGGATACCGAAGGACAAGCAGCGGTTCCTGTTCAAGAAATTCTATCAGGTCGATACATCGCTAAAGCGCAAGCACGGCGGGACGGGCCTCGGGCTTGCCATATCAAAGGGCATAGTCACCGGCCTCGGCGGCCAGATATGGGTCGACACCGAAGAGGGCAAGGGCTCTAGTTTTTATTTCAGTCTACCGAGAGAAACAAAAAATGAGAATCCTCATAATTGACGACAGCGACGACATAACAGACCTGCTCGTCAAGGTTCTCACCACCGTCGGGCACGAGGTGACGCCGTCCGACAACGGCAGGGAGGGTCTTGCCATGATAAACAGCGGCAAGTTCGACCTCGTCTTCCTTGACATTGCGATGCCGGACTTTTCCGGCCTTGATGTGATTGACAAACTTGTGCAGTCAGGCAGGATAAGAGACAGCCCAATAGTGCTTTTCACCGCTTCTTCCATCACCGACGCGGAAGTGGCAGAGCTCGTGAAAAAGGGCGTGCACTCGTGTCTGAGAAAGCCGGTAAGAATAGAGACGCTGTTTGAAAAGGTGGAAGAGATTGGCAAGCTGCGGGCCTCGGCGGCCAAGAGCTAGAACGGTGTTTTGATATTGTCCAGTGGCGACCGCGACGACCAGTACAGGACCCACACCGCGGCAGAAGCCGGGGCCGAGCATGACACGAAGGAAAAGCAGCAGATAGACCTCCTGCTCCAGTTCTTTTCGTCCACTAGGAACTATTGCGTCGGCATCGTCGACATGGTGGGCTCTACCGCCGCGACCATGAAGATGGCGCCGGACAAGGTCAGCCGCTTTTACGGCATTTTCCTAAATGGCCTTGCAGAGGTGGTTTCCCGCAACGGCGCAGTCGTGGTCAAGAACATCGGCGACAGCCTGCTGTACTACTTTCCTGCGACGGAGTCCGGCGAGGTCCTGGCGTTTGAGCAGGTGTTGAGGTGCTGTTTTGCCATGATCGAAAAGGGCCCGCAGCTGAACGCGCTCTTGGAAAGCGAGGGCCTGCCGGGAATAAAATACAGGATAAGTTGCGAGTACGGTGCCGTGGTGGTGGCAAGGATGTCCACGTCGTCCGTAAACGACATCTTTGGCTCTCCGGTCAACATGTGCTCCAAGATGAACCCGCTTGCGCCGCCGTGCGGAGTCGTGATAGGTCAAGGGTTGTATGAAATGGCAAAGAACGTCCCCGGCTATGCGTTTTCCGAGGTAAAGGGCGCGCCCATGTTTTCAGAAACGGGCTACAGCCTGTACATCGTAGATATGGTGACCTAAAAGTCTCTGCGGGCCTGCATATTTTTTGCGCAGTCAGCCGTGCGATATTACTATGGCAGTCTTGCAGAAGGGGCATCTGGTCATGTCGGGGTCTACTAGCTCGCCCTTTTTGTCGTACAGCTCGACAGAGCCGTCCGGGGTGACCCTGACCATGTTCTTTTCCTTGGCCCCTGCCATCTTTGTGCAGCACCACGTAAAAGTATAGCGCACGGATTCAGGTTTTTTCGTTATTGCTACGTGCAAGACAAAATCAAGCTCTAGGGTTTTTGCTTATTATCTTTACTATGTAAGAAGATAAACTGTTTTTACAGATGTCTTGGAAATGTACGCATATCATGGAACCGGCATCAATCGCTCAGAGGACTGTTGCCGAACATGCCGTGTCAAGAGAGGTTCCGCCCAACAGGAGAGAAGAGATTCTCGAATACCTAAAGCTGTTTGGCTACAAGCCGGACAGGACCATAATCCAGGTCCACATCACGGGCTTTTTCAACAAGAAAGGCGGCTCTGCCCCAAGAGAAGCCGCAAAAAGGGAAGCCGCTGCAAAAAGGTACGGCGGGACCACGTTTGTAATAGTCGGAAGGACGCACGACCCGGCGATAATGGAGCAGGTGATAAAGCCCAGAAAAAGCGCCAGGGACGCAAGCCCCGGCTACGTAGGCTATTTGTGGCAGAACCGCGACCAGCAGCTGAGGCCGCCCCATGAAGTGATACCGCTCGACTTTACGCCCGTGCACATGTCTTATCCGAAGGACTGGAAGGACGCGTTTGCGACAAAGGGGTTCCTGCTTGCGATGCACGTCCCAAGCTCGTTTGCAAAGGAGAAAAATAGCTTGACAAGGGCACTCTACCGCCTTGGCAAGGGCGCGGATGCAAAAGAGCAATGGACGTTTCTAAAAGAGCTGAAAAATTTCGGGTACAAGCAGCAGGAATAAAGCGCTTGTACTACTAGCTAGTTTGGCTTTGGACAGCCTTCCATCGGCCAGATGAACACTTCTTTTTCGGGAAGCTGCCACAGCTCGTTTGAATAGAGCGAGGTGTCGTCGATGTGGCAGCGCTCGCACATGTTCACCATCAGGTTGCTTGACTGCTTGCCTATCAGCTTCAGGAACTCCTTGGCGTACTCCACCGCCTGGGCATCCATGTCCTTTGGGACTTGTCCGGCGTTGGACTTGTCTGTCGGGATAAAGACGTCAAAGTGGAGCTTGCCCCCGTCAGCGTACGTGTTGTATACTACGACCTTTTTGCGTCCGCCGTGGTACGGTTCAAGTTGCATATGTCAAGAGTTGGAGGAGACGGCTTTTAATTTTTTGGCCGGCGGTTTTTATCTTGGAAATGCGCATATTCTTCATAGTTGGAATGCGGGATATGCGGTAGGTGGGAGGAAGAGAAGCTTTCGTTCCGATGCCGTTACTGCAAGGGATACTTTTGCTCGGAGCACAGGCTTCCCCCCAACCACAACTGCCTGTTCATAAACGACTTTATGCGCCAGCCTGAAAGGGACAGGGAGTTTGTAGAATACGTGAGCGGCATGGGAGGAGGGCTGGGCGAGCGGGCCGCAAACGTCATGAAAAATACCGTATTTCTCAGGTTCTCAAAGACAGAGATAGCCCACCTTGCCATAGGCATGGCACTTGTGGCAGCCGTCGGCATGTCGATGTTTGGCTTTCGCTTCCAGCCAGGATACATAGTGATATTTGTCAGTGCGTTTCTTCTCCACGAGCTTGCGCACAAATTCCTTGCCCAGTTCTACAGGGCATGGGCGGAGTTTCGCGTAATATTTTTTAGCGCGCTTTTTACCGCGGTGTCGGCCATGCCGTTCTTCCCGTTCAAGTTCATAGCGCCTGGCGCGGTGTTCATAAGCGGATCCGTGAGCGAGCGGAGAAACGGCAAGATATCGCTCGTGGGCCCGCTCACCAACGTGGCGCTTGGCGCCGGCATGCTGCTTGCGTTCATGTTGTTTTCAGACTCGCAGCTGCTTGCGCTGGGCGCAAGGTTCAACGCGTGGATAGCCATCTTTAACCTGATACCGTTCATGGGCCTTGACGGGCAAAAGATATTCGCGTGGAACAAGATTGTGTGGGTGCTTGCACTGGCCGCATCGGCGCTCCTCTACCTCGCAGTAGGATTTGCATCCGGCAGGGGCCTCGGATTTCCCTAGCCAGAGCATGGAGCTTGCTTAACTCTTTTTAATCGAGCTTGCATCTATAGGGCATGACCACCATCAGGGGCCACAAGATTAACCCTGCCCTAGTAGTAATCGACGTGCAGAACGGCTTTGTAAGCAAGGGAGGCTCGTACGACCTCCTCGGAATGGAGACTGCGCACTACCAGCAGGTCATCCCGAAAATAGCGAGGCTCATCTCCCTGTGCAGGGACGCCGGCGTGCCGGTATTTTACACCCAGGCCGTGAGAGAGAAATCCGGGATAGACCTGCTCACGAGATCGCACAAGATCCTGCCAAAGGCAAGGGAGGAGAGGATACGCAAAAGGCCGATATGCGTCAGGGACACGTGGGATGCCGGGATAGTCGACGAGATAAAGCCGGCGCCGGAAGACCATATCGTAGTAAAGAGGAGAGACTCGGCCTTTCACGACACCGAGATAGGCGTGTGGCTCAAGAGCCTCAATGTTGACACGCTCTTGTTCTGCGGCATCGACACTTCCATCTGCGTCGAGACCTCGCTCCGTGACGCGTTCAACAACGGCTATGACGTGGTGCTGGTGTCAGACGCCACCGCGTCAGGCAACCGCAAGCATTTCGAGTCGACGCTGGAAATAGTGAAGGACTATTACGGCTTTGTCATGGAAATCGACGAGCTTGCGCGCTCGCTCCCTCCTCAAAAGCAGGTGCAGCAGCAAAAGAGCGAGTAAAGATGGGATGAAAAAAGTGTGGCACGTTGCTTTGGGCAATTGCCACGTTTTTGTTGGTCGTGATTATTGTGCGATTTCTGCTGTGGCGAACCTGTTTCCTACGTTGGTGATCTTTACCTTGACCTTCTGACCGACCTGGCCGCCCGTAACAAAGATCACGAATCCCTGTACTCTGGCAATGCCGTCGCCCTTTCTGCTCGTTTCAGTTATCTGCACTTCGTATTCTTTACCTGTTTCCACAGGCTTTGGACCGTAGCTGCCGCCGAAGCCGCCACTCCCACGTCTCTGGTATGACATTCGTTGGCGTAAAGTGGGCACGATTGTAATATAAAGGTGGCTATGGCAGGAGACTCATCTTTATGAGTTTTGCCCACTGCCTGTTGGAGAACACGTGCGGGCTGTGGCCCTTCATGTTCACCTTTTCAGAGACACGCCTTGTCAGGTAGAGTGAGAACGCGGCCACCGACCGCCAGAGAGGGCTCTTGTAGTTCCCGAGGTACGAGTCAAGCGCCCATTTTACTATCCAGTGCAGACGCGGATGGCTCTCAAGGGCGTGCTGGAGCAAGAGCTCACGTGAGCTCTGCATGATGTAGTAGGCATGCTCGTACAGCTCGTCATGGGAGGCGTATTCCCTGCACGCCACCTTTACCTTTCTGTGAAGCATGGCGTCAAGCATAGAGTCAAGGTTGTTTTCTTCTGCCTCCACAGTGTTGACGCACTTGCCAAGGGTGGTCAGGACATGCGAATCGCTTCCGGCCACTTCGGGCATCGAGTTATCGTGCGCAAACTTGCTTGCGACAATGTTGGAAAAGCGGTCTACATTATTGCTGTTGAACGACTCTATCATGTCGCACAAAAGCGCCTTTTCGCGGATGCCGTTGGACACCGCAAATGGGTGGGCGGCGCACGACACCGCGCCCTGCCTCCTTATCTCGTCAAGCGTCTCGCCAAGCGTCATGCCGGGCCGGATGGTCCGGTGTATGCCGTAGGCAAGCACGTGGCCCCCGGTGTCTATCGTCACCTCCTCGGCAGGGAAGATGGCGATTTTCTGAAATTTTGAGTGGTTTGCCTGGTACTCCAGTATCTGGCGGTAGCCGTCAAGCGTGTTGTGGTTTGTCACAAACAACACATCTATCTGCCTTGCAAGTGCGGCCTCTAATTGTGCCGCCATCTCGACTCCGCAGTCAAACGGGATGCGTGCAGACCCGTTTTGATGGTTCGAGAAGGTGTTGTGGCAGTGGAGCTCCGCGTTCAGCACCCTAGTCATACCAGCAGTATCACGTCCTTGGAGCAAGTAACGGCGTTACCACATAAATATTACGCTATTGCAATAGCGAGAGCCGGCAGCGTGGCGTGATAAAGCATTGTCTCAAGCAAGAGCGCCCATCCATTCAGGTTATATGGCGTGCGCTACAATATACTATCGTCTTGACTCAGAACAGCTTTCCCATGAAAGACTGGCACGTCAAGCACATGGAAAAAACAATAGTCAAGTACGTGAGCGGGCTTGCCCCAGACGCCTCTGCATGGGAGTGGAAAAACCACATGAAGTACGTCAACTTTTCAAACACTTGCAGGCAGATAGACTATGACATCAAGCACGGCGTCACAAGCGAACAGGTGGTGTCTTTTCTGGGCAAGGTACGCCACAACGCGTCATATTCCAAGGTCAGGAAAAACGACGGCTCGATGGACAGGCTCGTAGAGGTAGAGAAGTACTTCCATGAAACTGTCAGGCAAGAGCTGCCGCAGCGCAGGCAGGCCAAGATCCGCGGCAGCGGCAGGGTCGCCGGAAACCGCGTTGCGGCCAAAAACAGGTCAAGACAGTTTTTGACCTAGCTTGTACCGCCGGACTATTTCCTTGTCTATCTCTTCGTGCTTTATCTCTTCTCCCCTTCTGCCAGGCGTCTTCATCCCCTGCTGGTTCACCTTCTTCCTTTCGTCTTCCAGCTCGTCCTGTCTTTTCTTCCGCAGCTCCTGGGCATAGTTTTCCCGGAATACCTGCTCCGCATCGGTGTCTATTGTTGCCATACTCTGCTACTACCCACCGCTACGGTTAGAGCCAAGGACTGATTAGCCTTTCTATTTGCATGAGATAGTTTGATAAGCAGGTTCTGCTACAACGAATATCGTGGCCGAGCTTATTGTCGAATCGTACCGGAACTCGACCGTGAACACCATACTTGAGGACATTGGCAGGAAATACAAGATTGACACGAAACGCGACTGCCTGCAGGTTGACAGCATGGTAGAAGAGATCAAGTTCAAGTACAGGACGTACGGCGAGTGCGTCAAGATGCTGTACAAAAAGGCAGGCATGGCCTAGGTTCTGACTTTCATCAATGTGACATGGCCGATTGTGCAGCCGTCGCTCCCCTCCAGGTGCGAATGTCTAAGATCTTTTGCCTGCTGTTCCGGGAGCTTTTCAGTCGAGATGTAGCCGCATTTTTTACAGACTACGATATAGCTCCAGCTTACCACTGCGGCCTTCTCACTCCAGCGGCGCAAGCTCTTGGTTGCGGCCTTTTTGTGCGGCCTTTTGCTCTGTCATTTGCTGCGGGAAATACGTGATCCCATGGTCTATCTTTAGGTGGCTGAGAAATGCCACGCCGTTGTTCACTGTGTCCTTGACTATGAGCGCGCGGCCGCAGATGCTGCATTTTATAATGTGTTCGTCAGATGCTACCAAGACTGCCCTATGATGTGCAAGGCTCCCTAATAAGGCAGATTGCATGGCATGCGTCAAGCACGCTGCAGCCGAAAGCCCGCCATTGTCTTTAGCTTGTGCACGCCATAGCCGCTTGCCGACGATATGGCGACAGGGTTTGGCACTTCGAGGCTTGTGGCAAGCTGCGCGATTAGCTCTTCCGAGCCCAGCTTGTCGTATTTCGTGAAAACTACCGCGACGCGCGACCTGTCCACCTTTAGCTCGTCAAGCACCTGCCAGCAGGCCCGGTACTTTATCCGTATGTCGTGCAGATCCTCTGAAGCGTCTACCAAGAGCAATATCAAGTCGGCTGCAAGCGACTCTTCAAGCGTCGACTTGAACGCGTCTATCATGTAGGTCGGAAGCCTGCTGATAAAGCCGACAGTGTCGGTGAGAAGAGTCTCCCTGCCCCCGATCTCAAGCACCCGCGTCGTGGTAGAAAGCGTCGTAAACAGGCTGCTTGCAGTCTGCTTGTTCTCGTTGGCAAGCAGGTTGAAAAGCGTGGTCTTGCCAGAGCTCGTATATCCTACCAGCGAGATTACATGCATCCCAGTCTTTACCCTCTGCTGGTGGTAAAGCTCGCGCTTTTTCCTTGCCTCGTCCAGCTTGTCCTTGACAAACGACATGCGCCTTTTCAGGTCTCGGAACTTGACATCGACCGTGTATTCGCCCATGCCGCCCTTTCCGGCCCGCTCGCTTCCAGAGGTCAGTTTTGCGTTTTCCCGCACGCGTGGCATTTCGTATTTTATCTCTGCAAGCTCGATCTGCAGTTTGGCCTCAGTCGTGGTTGCCCGGGAATAAAAGATGTCAAGTATGAGCCGCTCGCGGTCGATTACCTGCACGCCAGTCAGTTTTTCAAGGTTGTATATCTGGCGCGAGGTGAGGCGCTCGTCGACTATTACCTGTTCCGCGCCTGACTCTTTCACGAACTCTTTTATCTCTTCGGCCTTGCCTGAGCCCACGCCATACTGCGAGTGGTTGAGGTACTTTTGGGTAAAGACTGCGATGCTCCGGCGGTCGGCAGAATCCACCAGGCTTTTTGCCTCCTCAAGGGCAAAGCTGTCGGGATACGCCACGAGCACTACCTTTCTTGGGTTTGCCAACTATTCATGACCAGTCCATATAGTCTTGCAGGACGTATTCGTTCGCGTGCCCCCTAGAACACGTGTGAGAAGAGTCGTTTTTTGTGGCGGTTGATTTGAAATCGGCGGTGCTCCCTTCAGGGACGTACAGGCCCGGGAATACTTCGCCGCAGGTCTTGCACTTTAGCATGAGCATCGGCATCAGGCATCCCCAAAGATGAAAGAATTTCTCACGCATGTGTTGTGCCAGCCCCGCTTAAGAACCTTCAAGGTCATTCTAGCTGACGACACGAGGAGAGAGATATAGCTGCGCAGACACTTTTAAGATGAGAAAAGTGGGCGAGGCGTGATTTGAACACGCGACCACCTCGATGTCAACGAGGTATCATACCGAGCTAGACCACCCGCCCGTACGCCAACTACCTTTTCCGCCCAAATATATTGTTACACATTTTGCAGGAAAGGTTAAGAATCACGGCACGCGCTGTTAAAACGAAATTTGGCCGGCGATCCTTTCAGGGTGCTGCAGGGCGACGCCCGAGATGTTGCAAGGGGCCTTGAGCCCGGGACGTTCCGGGCGATAATAACGTCCCCGCCGTACTTTGGCCACAGGCACTATGGTCTCGACGGGGGCGAGATAGGGCAGGAGCGCGACGTTGAAAAATACCTTGACGCGCTAGAGGGCGTCTTTGTGGCGTGCAAGAGGCTGCTTGCAGAGGATGGGAGCCTCTGGATAGTGATAGGCGACACGCGCCGGCGCAAGGAAAAGCTCCGGGTGCCCCATAGGCTCGCAGAAAGGCTGGCAAGGGCGGGCTACAGGTTCCGCGAGGACATTATCTGGTACAAAAAGAACAACATAAGCTCCAGCTCGAAGGACAACTTTTCGCAGGCGTACGAGTACGTGTTGTTCTTTTCAAAGGGTGCGCGCTCGTACGCGGACCTCGACGCGGTGAGGGTGCAGGGCAACGAGGCAGTAGAGGGCAGGAACAGGGTCCCGCCAAGAGAGATGGTGCAGTTTGCGCCTGAAAATCCCGACAGAAGGGAGATAGAGCGCATCGCAAGGATAATCCATGGCGCGACGGCAAAGACGCCGATTTCAGAACTGCCAAGCACCGCAGAAATTGCGCGTGCCCACGGCTATGACCCGGAAAAATTCTGCCCGACGTGTTACCGCAAGTTCAAGAGGCACGCGACCCGGCGCAGGATAGGCGACCACAGGCACTACCCCATATTTGCGGTGTGCAACCCAAATGGCAAGAATCCCTCAAACGTCTGGGAGATAGCTACGAGGGCGCATTATGGAAACGAGCACTTTGCCATATTTCCAGAAGAGCTCGTGGAAAAGATAATCCTCTTTGCCACCAAAAAGGGCGACTCTGTGCTCGATCCGTTCTGCGGAAGAGGAACCACAGGAATCGCCGCGGTGTCGCTTGGGCGCACGTTTACAGGCATCGACCTTTACAGTGAAAACGTCGACAGGGCTGCAAAGAACATTTTGCAGGCGCAGCAGCAAATCTAATAACCGGTGCCGTGAAGCACTGACACACTTGGCAGAAGGTGATTATGCGCTTTCCGGCCCGGAGAAAGAGGGACTGTACAAGGCGATATTTTCAAGGAGGGACGTGAGGTCGCACTTTGTGCAAGAGAAGGACGTCCCCGACGATGTGCTCTTGCGCATACTGAACGCCGCGCACCACGCGCCGTCTGTCGGCTTTTCGCAGCCGTGGAACTTTATACTGATAAAGGATAAAGAGACGCGCAAGGAGGTAAAAGAGTCGTTTGAGCGGGAGCGGGAGCGCTCGATAAAGATGCTCGAAGGCGACAAGGAGAGGCAGGAAAGGTACGCCAGGCTAAAGCTTGAGGGGATAATGGAGTCGGCGCTCAACGTCTGCGTCACTTATGACCCGACGCGCTTTGGGCCGTTCGTGCTCGGCAGGACTTCAATCGAAGACACGGGCGTCTACAGCGTCTGCTGCGCGATTCAGAACCTGTGGCTTGCAGCGAGGGCCGAGGGCGTCGGGGTCGGCTGGGTCAGCATACTCTCAAACGAGGACCTTGAGCGCATACTTGCGATACCGGCGCACGTCAAGCCGGTCGCATACCTGTGCCTCGGCTACGTGGCCGAGTTTGCGCAAAAGCCGGACCTAGAGCGCGCAGGCTGGCTCCCCAGGATAGACCTTTCAAAAGTGGTGTGCTATGAACGGTGGAACAGGCACGAGTCGGAAAAATGGTCGGGCCTGTGCGACGCGGTTGGCAGACTTGCTCGAAATAATATATAGATGGACAGACCGCCATTGAAAATATACCGGCAGGCAGGCACAGGCATATTGGGCTCAACACCGGGAGGTAGCTTCTCTGGCGCATCTTGCAGCCATGCGTACGGCCGGCGTAACAGTGGCCTGCCGTTCAGCCTCTACTACCACGACATTGCGCGCTGGCTGTTCATCCTGCTTCTCTTTTCCGGCCTGCTTTCGACCGGCTGGTTCGGCATACCGCTCACCCCCAAGTACTTTATCGGGACCGTCGACATTGTTTCGGGCATTTTCGCCCTGTTCAGCGCGCTCGGCACCATCTGGGGCATCATGGCGTACAGAGAATTCACAAAGTCGGCAAGCGCTGTCATCGAGGCAAGGCTTGCCGCGCGCAGGCTCGACCCTTCCATAGGCGACTATGAGTACAAGTCGTACAACCCCCTGACGAGGGAGTACGAGGACGGCTTTGTGCCGTCCGGCCCGGTGGATTTCTGGGATAAGGAGACGACGGTCCCGGCATGGATGGACAAGGGCAAGTACTGGCACATACTGCTGTCGCTTCAGAACCCCGGCCGGGAAATACGGCTGCAGGTTGTCCGGGATAGAGACTTGCCGTTTGGAAGCGGGATGCGAAACGTGGCAGTCACGTCAAAGGACCAGAGCGACGAGGGGAGGATAATGAACCGCTACATAGTCAAGGTGCCGCAGTGGCTCGTCATGAACACGGAGCGCCGGCGCTTCTCAGGGCACGAGGCCGAGGGCTCTGAACTGAGCGCGCTCATTTCCGACGTGAACAGAAAGATAGTAGCTGCCACAAACGAGGTCGCCGGGTGGGAGCGCCTGCGCGTGCGCTACCCGTGGCGCTTCATGACGTTTGTAATATACCTGAACAAGAGCCTGCCACTGCGCATCGTCTACAGGCAGGTCATACGCAACTTTCCCGGCGCAAAGGAGCGCAAGGTCTACGAGACAAACGCCAACCTTGCAAACGTGGGCGACGACGAGCTGGCTGCGTCGATAATGGAGCTAGCGCAAAAGAAAAAGATCCCGCCGGCAAGGATGGCGCAGGTGCAGACGCTCATGCGCTTTTTGAAAAACGCGTACACCCGGCAGGGCCTGGGCGAGGGCGCAAGCGAGTACCACAATTTCCACCACTCGCTCGAAGTGGCGTACGTAGCAATGCAGCTGCTCCCCGAGTATTTCAGGGGACACGAGTTTGGCCCAAAGGACTATGAGCTTTTGCTGGTGGCCGGACTCTTGCATGACTACGACCCCGCGCAGGAGCTCGGCGCAAATTCCGGCAAGCCCAAGGGCCCGAGCGCGGCGAGGACCATCGAGGAAGTGCAAAGGACCAGGATACACGACGCGTACTTTACCATGACAAACGCCGAGTTTATTGACTATTTCCGGCAGTACGGGTCGTCGTCGCTCCAGCCGCCGGAGGATTACGCCACCACGCACCCGGAGAGGGTCAAGTCCGACTGGACGCCGACGGAGAGCCTCGTAATCGAGACGCTCATCTGGAGGACAGACTTTCCGTTCTTCAAGCAAAGGCTTGCGCAGGAAAAGTATTCCGCACTGCTTTCGCAGCTAAAAGACAATGGCAAGGTGAACCTGCTTGCAGAGGTGCTCTGGCTTGCGGACCTTTCCGTGACGTACATGGTCTCAGACCCCGTCAGGGCATGGGACAGGGTGAACAACCTCTATGACGAGTTGTTCCTGCCAAAGCTGGAAGCCGTGTCGAGGACTGACGCGTTCTTTGCAGACTTTGCGGACCTGCCTCTGTACAGGGAGCTTCTCGCCCAGCGCGGCTTTCCCGATGTTTTCCGGCGGCGGTGGAACCTGATATACCAGTTCTTCCACGAGGGCAATCCGTCGACACCTCTCAACCGCACCATAGAGATGGCGCGCAAGATTTACTTCAAGGTGAACATGGAACTCGACATGAGGCAGGGTGAGATGCTGCAAGAGATAGCATCGAACAACTGGTCAGAGTATTTCATCGGCATAGGAAAGGACCAGGGCGAGGTCCTCAAGGCCAAGTCGAGGCTTGCCGAGCTTGACCCGCAGAACGCGTCGGCGTTCTGGGGCGACGTGCAAAAGCTGCTACCTTCAATTCCCGACGGCGCCATCGACAACTTTTTGATGGTCATGCCAAGCCGCGTCGAGCCGCTTGACACTGAGGAAGAAAAAGCCAAGGTAGAGACGATGTTCTCCATCCTTGTCAAAAAGCTCGCCCAAGCTGGCGCAGTCAAGGTGTTGACCGACATCAACGGAAACGACTCGCAGTTTTTGGAGTTAATGTCGGCGGCAGACAGGGCGGGCCTTGCTCCCTCTGACACGGGCAAGCAGTATTTCCCGCCGGGCTGGGCCGACCCCGACTTTGCAAAAGACCCCCGCATAATCACGCTTGCGCCAAAGCCGGCGGCCGAAGCGACGAAGGCTTAAAATTAACGCGACCGTGGTTGAACATTCAAGCGGGGGCTCGTAGCTCAGCATGGACAGAGCGAACGCCTCCTAAGCGTTAGGTCGTGGGTTCGAATCCCACCGGGCCCGCTTGTTGTTTGTACAAATCTTCAAGCGTCTTGGGCGTTCCGTCCTTGCACACTTCCTGCGGGTAATGCTGCATCGAAAACAGCATCAGCTGGTCAAGCACCGGCTTGAGAGCAAGGCCCCTTTCAGTCAGGAAATACTCTATCTGGACAGGCGTGCCGGGGTGCACCCTGCGCTCCACCAGCCCGTTTTTCTGCATCTCTTTCAGGCGCTGCGAGAGCGTCTTTGGGTTGATGCCCTCGATTGTCAGAAATTCGTTAAAGTGTCGGTGGCCAAGGTGCATCATATTACGCATGAGGAGCACCGTGAATTTCTTGCCGATTATCTGGAACGTGTAGTTTATCGGGCACTGCTTCAAGTTCTGCATTACCGCAGCATAATCGACCGTGGACAACTTACTCCGCCTTCACCTACTTACCTCATCGACACCTGCCAATTAAAATATTACTTTATTATATCTGCTATCCAGAAGTAACATGGCTACAATAGTCCACTTTGAGATACCCGCAGACAATATCGAGCGCACAAACAAGTTCTATGGAAATCTGTTTGGATGGAAGATGGAAAAGATGGCCGGCCCGATGGAATACTGGACATTTCGCACCACCAACGACAAGGGAGAGCAGATCATCGGTGGCGGCATCATGAAAAGGCAGATGCCTGATCAGGGAATAATAAACTACATAGGCGTGGACTCGGTCGACAAGTATTCAAAAAAGGTGCAAGAACTTGGAGGCAAGGTCAAGGTCCAAAAGACAGAGGTCCCGGGGTTTGGATGGTTTGCCGTATGCACAGACACAGAGAACAACACCTTTGCCTTATGGGAGGCAAACCCGCAGGCACAGCACCATTGAGAGACGCTAAATAAGACTAGACGCCGGCGAGCTTGGCGTTTCCGTACAGACGCGCCTGGTGGACCTCGCTTATCTCCTCCCGGCGGTGCCGGCGCCTCTCGACCACGTATCCCGACGCGGAATGATAAATGATGACCATGTCCTTTGGGTAAAACGACAGCATCTCGTGGTTTTCGCTGTCAGAGGCCATGTGGCGCAGGTGTATGCGCTCCCAAGCAAACAGCTCGTCCACCTTGCCTCGAAAGTGGAAGGTGCTCCCGCACGGGCACTGGGTGTCGCGCCAGCTGCCGCCAATGTTGTTGAGCCACTGGCTCCCTTCCTCCCCCTCTTGCGCAGCCATGTATTCCTTGTATACAGGCAGGCGCCGTTTTATATTGTTAGCCGCCAGTCATGCGGGTAAAGTCGTTCTTCCTGTTGACCGCCTTGATGTAGTCGAGGTTCGCCAGGGCGACCACTGCCGAGTCGCGCACCTCCTCGCTTTCGTCATTCTCCAGGGCGTCGTCCAGCGTCTTTCTTGCGTCCTCCGAGCCGATTACGCCGAGGGCCACCGCGGCCTCGTGGCGCACGAAAAAGCTCTTGTCCTTTTTCACGGCGTCGGCAAGCGGCTTTATCCCGCTTGAAAAGCCTAGCTGGCCAAGCGAGAACGCGGCCTCGTGGCGCACCAGGTCGTTGTCGTCGTCCTTCAACACCTTGCTTATCGGAGTCACCGCCGACTCGCCGGCTATCTCTGCCAGTATGCACACGGCCCTTGTACGGACCACGCTGTCCGGGTGCGTCAACAGTTTCTTGAAATATATAACGTTCTTTTCGTCAAACTGCGCCTCCATCTCCTCGAATAGCTTTATCCTCTCAATACCAGGTGATTGTTTTTGGCCGCCATGCCCCATGTGTGCAGGCAGGGCCCTTTTATTTTTTGTCAGGTTTGTCTGGCGCGAGACGTTATTATAATCCCGCAGGTTACAGATGCGCCGTATATCTATATGCGCGTAAGGTACTGGCGTCTTGGCATCACCGACGTTCTGGATTCGGCGTACCCTGCCGAGAAGGCGAACCACTGGGACATCAAATGTATGCAGGGCGAGTACGAGCACTTTGGAGTGTTCTGGTACCGCTACGGAACGCCGTTTGACAAAGAGCCAGTGCACGGCGTATGCTTTTACTTTAACGACGTGCCCAAAAAGACGGTCGACGACCTGGCCGCATTCTTGCAGGGCAAGTTTGGCGGGCAGCTGCTGTACAGGCAGGCGAGGGGATTCTTGCAGGGGTCAAAAGAGTTTGCCGACGGCAAGGCGGTGGGCATCCTGGCAAACGAGATTTCCCTGAAATTCAACGCGCCCGTGGAATTGACCCTAGAGTTTGAGAAAGCCACCAAGGAAGAAGTCGACAGTGAGGCGTGGAAGCTTCCGGCTGGAAAGGCGCTTCCGATACCGGGTCCCGACTAAAATATATTCCACAGACGATCACTCTAAGGTGAAGCAATGGCGTCAGAGATGACCCTGTTTGAGCACTTTAACGAGCTTCGCGCTCGCATAGTGCGCATGGTAATCGCCGTCATCGCCATAAGCATCTTCTGCATGTCGTTTGGCCTAAAGCCGACAGAGTATGCGGGCATACAGCTAGCATACCCCTTTCCGGACACGATACACAACGTCTCGTCCCAGATAATGCTCTACATGCAAAAGAGCCTCATCCCTACAGGAGTCACCCTGGTCCAGACTGCGCCGGGGCAGGCGTTCTTTGCGCAGGTGTACGTCTCGATGCTTGCAGGGGTCATTGGCGCCATGCCGGTCATCGTCAAAGAGATAGCAGGGTTCATCTCGCCGGCGATAAGCCCAAAGACAAGAAAGTCGATATCCCACGTCGTCATACCGGCGATTGCCCTCTTTGCCGCCGGCGTGGTGTTTGCATACCTTGCGGCGGTGCCGTTCGTGCTCCAGTTCCTCTACCAGTATGGCGAGGCGATAGGCGCGGTGGCGCTGTTCAACATCTCGGATTTCATCTCGTTCGTGCTCCAGTTTCTCCTCGGCTTTGGCATCGCCTTTGAGCTGCCAGTCCTGATGTACGGCATCTCTCTCACGGGCGCCATGTCGCCCTACTTTTGGCGCAACAACTTTCGCTATGCCATCATAGTCCTCGTGATATTTGGAGCGGTGATAACACCCGACGGTAGTGGCATCACGATGTGGTTCGTGGCCGGCCCCATGATAGCCCTGTACCTGGCGGGTATGGTGGCAGTCGAAAGCAGGGCTAAAAAGCTTGAGAAGGCGGCAAGATTGGCACCTAATAACACTTAAATTCTTAATATTTACATACTCTTTTGATGTCTGGAGGACTTTCAAGCCTCATAATGCAGTTCGGTGGCCTGGGCGGCGCTGAATGGATATTCATCATAATAGCTATTGTGGTAGTATTCTTTGGGGTCAAAAAGATCCCCGAGATTGCAAGGAGCTTTGGCAAGGCGTCAGCAGAATACGAGAAGGCCAAGATAGAGGCCAAGCGCGAGCTCCAGCAATACAAGAACCAGGAAAGCAACAGGGTGGGCAGGGAAAAGCTGGAGGAGATCGCAGACTCGCTGGGCATCAACTACACCAACAAGAACGACGACGAGCTGAGAGCAGCGATCGACATCGAGCTGAACAAGACCTCGAAAAAGTAAGCAAGGCTTTTTATTACAATCTTTTTGTTTTATAGCCGTTGATCGGCCCGCAGCAGATCGCATCGGTTATAGACCGCTACGACCCGAGGGACGTCACCATCGGCACCATTGGGAGCCATTCCGCCCTTGAGGTGATGGACGGCGCCAAGGACGAGGGGATGAAGACGATCTGCATCTGCCAGAAGGGCAGGGACCTGCCGTACCGCAGGTTCAAGCGCCTCGCCGACGAGATAATAATCCTTGACAAGTTTTCCGACATACTGAACCGCGAAAACCAGGAAAAGCTGCGCGAAAGAAACTGCATAATGGTTGCGCACCGAGCGTTTACCGCTTATCTAGGCTACGACAATATCGAGAACAACTTTAAGGTGCCAGTGTTTGGCAACAGGTCGCTCCTGAGGGCAGAAGAGCGAACTGCGCCGAGAAACCAATATTACCTCATAGAAAAGGCGGGCCTGCGCCACCCAAAGATATACCGCAAGCCGTCTGACATCGCCGGGCCGGCCATGGTCAAGGTACAGGAGGCAAAGCGCAAGCTGGAAAGGGCGTTTTTCATAGTCACCTCGTACGAGGACTACAAGAAAAAAGCCAAGCAGAAAATCGAGCAGGGGGTTGTGAGCAAGCAGGACCTCGAAAACGCGGTGATAGAGGAGTACGTTCTTGGAACATATTTCAATCTCAACTTTTTCCACTCGCCCCTGACAGGCGAGACAGAGTTTCTTGGCATCGAGCGCAGGCTGCAGACCAACCTCCACGACTTTGTGTCCATCCCGGCAAAGCAGCAGATGGAAATGGACATACAGACGCAGAACATCGAAGTCGGCCACACGCCGGCGAGCATACGAGAATCGTTGCTGGAAAAGGTGTTCGAGATGGGCGACAAGTTTGCGGTGGCGGCAAGAAAAGAATACCCGCCGGGGATAATCGGCCCGATTTCGCTCCAGAGCGCAGTCACCACCGACCTTGATTTCGTCGTTTACGACGTTTCTCTCAGGGTGCCGGGGAACCCAATAATGGCAACCACGAGCCCGTACACGAAATACTATTACGGCCATACTATGGGTGTCGGCCGCAGGATTGCCATGGAGATAAAGAATGCCGCAGCACAGCGCAAGCTGCGCGATATTGTCACCTAGCTAACTGACCAGACTAGTGCTCAAGCGCCTCTTCAAAGAGGCCTTTTCGCACCTTTATGGGCGTATCATAGTATGAGGCAAGCGCGATGGAATCAGATGCGCGGTAGTTGCGGAGCACTATCTCGCCCTTTCTCCCCTGAAAGTACAGGTTTGCCCGCAGGACCGTCCCGCTCTGGTAGACGCGGACCTCCGTCAGCATGAGGTCGGCCATTGCGGCAATCTCTTCCACGAGGTTATAGATGGTCGGAATTGCGCCCTTGTCCCCTTCCTGAAAGCGCGAAATGTGCCTTGCCACCTCTCCGGAGAACGCCCGCATTGGAAACTCGCGGCCATCTTCTGCCTTTAGTATGACCACTCCTTCAAGCCCCACCTGGTCGACGAACCCGACGTAACTTATCCTTGCGCTAACATATTCGTCCTCATGGCCGAGCATGACAACAGTGTATTTACAAAACTGGGAATTAAGGATTTGCGGGCGACGACGACGATAGGATTTAATTTGAATCATGCTATCCTGAGCACTGTATATGAGCTGGCGGGCCATGCGTGAAAGTGGCTACAGGATGATGTTCACAGGCCTGTTTTCGCTTGCAATCGCGTTTATCATCTATTCCCGGCTGACAGGCACGTCCAACGATTCTCCTGTGCAGGCATCGCAGCTGACCGGCCTTGCGTACGCCATCCTTGGCATCACCGCCGCGTCGCTTGCCGCGGCTATGTACGGCGCATACACGATTTTCCGCGCAGAGCAGGCGCGTACAGCAGGCGGAAGCAGCCTTGTGTCGTTCGTCACGGGCGCCTTTTCGGATGGGAGATACTGGCGCATCATGGCCGTTTCCGCCATAGTCTATGGCATATTCTTTGCGTTTCTATCCCAGATACTAGTCTACCGGCCCGATGTTTCGTTTGCAGAGCGCGGGATAAAGGTCCCGTCGACCGACCTGATACCGTGCTGCAGCGCCCCCGGATACATGCCCATGTTCACCGCGTATTTCACAGACCACTTTTTGCTCCTAGTCATCCCGGTCAACGTCATCCTCGCTGCAGTCGTGTCGGTGATGGTCGGCTTTAACGTGGCGCTCAGCGTCTATGCGTACAGGCTCAGGCAGGCGGTGCAGGGCAGGACCTCCATAGTAGGAGGCATCGGCGCCGCAACGGGGTTGTTTGTAGGCTGCCCTACCTGCGCAGGGAGCATGATCTCTGCGGTGCTCGGTCTCGGCGCTATTGGCGCCGGCGCAAGCACGAGCGCGCTAGCGTCGTTCCAGACGCTGTTTATAGCCGCAAGCCTGCCCGCCCTTGCGTTTGCGCCGTTTCTGCTCGCAAGGAGCATAAGGTCCATCTCAATGTGCGGTGCCAAGTAGGCGCGCCACTTGCATCATGTCCTGCTTGCGCACCACGTTTTTCGTGGCACTTGAAATGTCGTCGTCTTTTGGCATGAACGCAATCCCGGTGCCGGCGCGCCTTACCATGCAAATGTCTGCTCGCGTGTCGCCTATTGCGGCCGTGTTTTCCAGAGACACGCCAAACTTGGCTGCATATTTTTCAAGGTGAAAGCGCTTGCACACCGACAATTTGCACGCGCACCCAATTTCCTGCCAGCCAAGCGGCATCTGTACGTTGCCGGTTATCCTGTCTCCTGCAAATTCCAGCTCGTTTGCCGCAACAAAGTCCATCGACAGCCTGTCTGCAATCACAGATGCGGCAGTAGCATAGCTGTCGGTTATTATCCCCACCTTCCAGCCCTGCTCCTTCAAAAGCGAGATTGCGCGCTCACAGTTTGCGGCAAGCGGAATCGATTCTATGGCTGCAAGAACATCCCGCCGGGTCAGGCCGGAAAAAAGAGCGGCTATCGCCTTTGTCCTTTCATAGTTTGCAAGCCCGCCGTCTGCCTGGACTGCCCGGACCTGGCCTTCAAGCCCAAAGCCCTCTGCAAGCGCAAAGACGAGCCGGCCATCAAGGAGCGTGCCGTCCATGTCAAAAGCCGCAAGTCGCGCCATCACGTTCTGTGTTGTACTAAACCATTCTAAACCTTTTTGGAAAGCAGTTTATTACTGCCCATACAATTGCAGATATAGCAGTGCAGGACAGAAAGTA
>DASUXB010000034.1:0-4299 GCA_036378195.1 Nitrososphaera sp. | reverse complement strand
GCCAGGAAATACAGGACCTTCAACAAGCAGCTTGTCGTAGGCGAGCTTGCAGGCATAGCGGCGGGCCTCCTTGTGGCAGAGCTGGCGATAGCCATCGCGCTTGACGAAGCCGGCGTTTCGATAGCCTCCTCTGCGGCCGATTATCTCGCCGCGCTGGCAGGGTTTCTGGCCATATTCTATTTCGACAGCCGCGGGCAGTTCATGCAGTTTGGAAGAGGCAAGAGGGTGCAGAAGGTCTGCGTCATGGCGCTGCGCCTGTGGCCCTCGGTGGCCGCGGCGGACATTGTCTTTATCTTTGTAAGGCCCTACGTCCAATACCTGCTCCTTGGCGCAGGCATCGAGGCAGGCGTGACTTCGATAATAGCACATTTTGCAGCGTTTGCGGCATTCAACGTGACGGCGATATTTTCAAGGAGCATCATGGACTTTTGGCAGTCGACGAAAAAACAACAGCAGCCTAGCTGATGAAATATTTCTCCACCAGCTTTTGCATCTTGTCCCGGCTCATTTCTCCCCGCATGACCTCTGGGTGCTTTTCGTTGAGGTGCTTCAATGCAAACCTCACCTCGTCGCCGCAGAGCTTGCATTTTGCCTTGCCAAACACGACTAGCCTTGCACTGGGCGGTAGATAAAAGCTAGCTAGCTGAAATGCAAATAGCCCCTGTTTTCAAGCAAGTGTTTTTTGCCTGCCGTGACCTTGCCTCCTCCTTTTTTCACGCTGCCGATGACATAAAAGTCGCAGCCCGCCTTTTCTGCGGCCGCTTTTGCTTTTGACAGCAAGGATTTTGGCACGGTTGCGACTATTTCGTACTCTTCTCCTCCGTGGAACACCAGCTCGTGCGCGTCAAGGTTGTTTGCGACAGCAAATTCCTGCACGCCTTCGGCGCTTGCCGCAGCAGGGTCGATTTCGATGTCGACGTTGCTCAGGGTGGCGATTTCATAGAGCGAGACAGCGAGGCCGTCGCTTGAATCAATCGACGACGAGAAATACCGCGCAAGCGCCGTTCCAAACGCCTGCCTCGGCTTGGGCTCCAGCGCCGAGTCTACCGCCGCCTTTCTGAATCCACCCTGCGCCCTTGCGCCTTTCAGCAGGACTGCAAGCCCGGAAGAAGGATAGCCGAACTTGCCCGAAACGACAACAGAGTCGCCGGGCCTCGCGCCGTCCCTTCTTGGAACCTTCTTGCCCGCTATCGAGCCTATCATGCTGCAGTCTATGACAAGATACTTTGCGGCGTTCGTGTCTCCCCCCACGATTTTCACGCCAAACTCCCTTGATGCCATTTGAAATCCCGTTGCCAGCCCCTCGACGTACGCTCTGGTAATGTCTGCTGGAAGGCCAAGCGCTATCATCGCCGCCACCGGCCTTGCCCCCTTGGCTGCAAGGTCGCTTGCGCACGCCGCTATGCTCTTTCTTGCGACCTGCTGCGGGCTCATCTGCGGGGGCACGTCGGTGCTTGCGACCAGCATGTCGGCCTTGAAGACAAGGTTTCTGCTGCCGGCTCCGGTCACCGTCGCCACATCGTCGAGGTCGTCGGCTATGCCTAGCGCCTGCGAGAATACGCGGATTATTTCCTTCTCATCTAATCGCTTCATAGACGCGCTGGACCTTTTCGCTCATCTTTTTGTACAGCGACTGCGCCTTTTCTGCGCGCGACTCGACTGACACCCTTATTGCGTGCTCGGTGTTTGACGGGCGCACGAGCACCCACGAGTCCTCGTCGATTATCCCCTTGACGCCGTCGCCTGTTATCAGCTGCGAGCATTCCGCCTTTAGCGCGTCGGGCAGTTTTTCAATCACCCTTGCGTGCAATAAAGAATCTGCGGCTATCTTGGAGCGCACTTGTACAAACTGCGACGCAAACGACAGGCAGTCTGCCATCGCCTTTCTGTCAAGCGTCGCTATCGTTGCGGCAGCCAAGAGCCCGTCGCGGCACATGTTGAACTTGGGCATGATGAATCCGGCGCTGCTTCCCTCTCCTCCGGCCTCGGCTCCCGTGTCAAGCATCTTGTTCACCACGTTTGCCTCGCCAACCTTGGAGTGCTCGACTGCGCCCCCGCGCTCCCTGACGTATTTGCTGATGGCGACGCTCGTGTCGATGCTTGTCACGAACTTTTTTGCCCCAAGCTCCACCGCGCGGGCGACGCACAGAAGCAGAGTTGCGTCCGGGTTCAGCTTCTCGCCCTTGTCGTTCACGACGACCAGCCTGTCACCGTCAAGGTCAAGGGCAAAGCCCAAGTCAAGCTTGTTTGCAGTCACGAGAAAGCGCAGGTCTGCTAGCTCGTCCGCGGTCGGGTCAGGGCCCCGCGAGGAGACTCCAGGGATCCCGTTTATGCTCTGGAACTTCATGCCGAGTTTCTTGAACAATTTTTCAGAATAGCCGCATGACGCCCCGCCTCCGGCGTCGATTCCCACCTGCGCGCTGCCGGTGCCGGCAAGCGCCGCGACGTCCTGCACATAGCTTGTATCTGCGGGATGCTCGCTTGCCGCGCCTGAAACTAGAACGTCTGACGCAAGCATCTGTTCAAGCTCTTTTTCAAACAGCCCGCGGCCTTCGATTATGAATTTCAGCCCGTTCCATTCAAGCGGGTTGTGCGACGCGGTGATTATGATGCCGGCGCCATATTTTCGCGCTTCTCTGAACGCGGCAGGAGTCGGCGCGACCCCCAGATTGTACACGTCGACGCCGGCTGCCATCAGGCTTGCCGAGACTGTTTGCGACAGTATGTGACCTGAGGGCCGGGTGTCCCTTGCCACCACGCACTTTTTTGATTTTACAAGGTTAGCAAAGCGCCCGGCAAACCGGGCGGCTTCGTGCAGGGTCAGGTCGCTTCCGTAGACTCCCCTTGCCCCGGAGATTGATACCTTCAATTCTAGTAGGAGTCATTGCCTGTAATATTTGACTCTTCGCGCCGAAATGAACTTGGGCAAGAAGGATTATAATGAGCATCTTATTACGTGGACTGTACGTTTTCACGCCCTAGTAGCTCAGCCTGGCAGAGCGAGGGTTTCGTAAACCCTAGGTCGTGGGTCCGAATCCCACCTAGGGCTTGATTCTTTTCCTGCATCTCACAGAACGGTTTACTCACTAGCTCTCTACCATTTTGAGCTGCCAAGACGGCAAATCCATAGCATTCATGTTGGGAGAGGCAGCCAAGGTTTAATCCGCGCTTCCTGTTGCTGCTTTGTCCTGGGAGTATGGATAGACTGCCTGCGCCGGCTCGTCATAAACGGTTTGGAAGGGACCGTTCTATCCTCCAACGTCCTGCCGGCAAATGGCTGGAATATTATTCCAAAGTATTTGATTATGTGGAAGTGGACTAGACATTTTACACTACACCGGAATATACAGGGTCCGTAAAGGGTACGCAAGTGGTAGCAATCACGCTTGGTATACATCAAGAAAAAAGGAGGAGTAACAGCTTTTTGTCGCTGCAAAGGTCACTTTCCCGAAGGTGCCTCTACATTGAATCGAGCTGTTGCCGTTATACCGGATCCGTCCTTCGCGCTGATGGTATGGCCGCCCGGCGTTATGTCGCTTGGAAGCGCGACATTGACGCTAAATGCGCCTGTTTCATCCGTCATAGCAGTAGGAATCGCATTCTGGGTCGCATTGTCCAGCATAAAAGTCACCTGCTGGTTCTTGCCAAAATCAGATCCTGCAAGAGTTAGATTTCCACTCGGCTGAACTGACTGGGGCGTAATGATTAACGACGCATTGGTATTAGGTACAACTGCAGTTTGATTTCCAGATAGAGATAGACCTCCTGCCGCGGTTCCATTGTTCGTGGCGTTGCCGCCCGATCCTTGCGCCAGCGCCTGCGATGGAGCGGTTGCTGCCCAAAGAGTGATTGCCATTCCTACAGTTAGGATAGATGCGGCCAATATCCTGTTTTTCCGTAGATTGCTTGACATCAAGAGATTATTGCATTGATGATTGAAATGAGTTGGGATACAGTGCAGCCAAATTGTGCTAAAAATGCATAATATCATCAATATTGCATTTTTCGTGATTATATTATGGCATGACCAGTACAAATAAGGCGATATCTTCCTAAAAAGAATGTTAGAATAGCCAGCTGTACTTTCTGTACAGTAGAAGCGACTAAGGAAGTGTCAGAGATATTGCAATGAATGCGTGGTCAGGGCGAAGCTCAAAAGTCCCGTTACCGTTCTTGCTACTTGCGCCAAAGCATAATCCACGCACCCATACAGACAACAACTCGTACACACACATACTAATCGGAGGAAAAGAGTGCATTCGTCTCTGTCATGGGCTTTGCGTCTTACCTCGTGGCAAA
>DASUXB010000033.1:0-3774 GCA_036378195.1 Nitrososphaera sp. | reverse complement strand
GGAATTGAAAAAGAAGGGCAAGTTCCTGCCGCCGGACCCTGCCAGCAGCAACTATTGCACAATCGGGGGCATGATAGCGGACAATTCAAGCGGCGTGCACTGCCTCGGGTTCGGCAACACCATAGACTTTGTCGAGGCACTTGACCTTGTATACGCGGACGGCTCTGCCGGCCATGCAGGCGAGGATAATTTTGACGCCCGTATGGAGAAACTAAAGATGCTGCTTGCGCCAAGCGCTGAAACTATAATCAGCAGCTACCCAAAGGTGAGCAAGAACTCGTGCGGCTACAGGCTCGACGCGGTGATAAAGCGCGGTTTTGAGCCACACAAGGCCATCGCCGCGTCAGAGGGCACGCTTGCGCTCGTCACATCTGCAAGGCTGCGGGTGCTGGACCTGCCGCAGCACCGCTTTCTTCTTGTGGTTGGTTTTGAGGACCTGCTTGCCGCGGTAAGGGCGGTCCCTGCGATACTGGAATCATCGCCGGTCGCCCTTGAAATGCTGGACGCAACGGTTCTTGCGCTGGAGAAAAGCACAGAGACTGGATGCCTCCTGTACGTCGAGTTTGCCGGCGACAGCCGCGCCAAGGTCGAAGCGCAGATGGCAAGATGCAGAGACAGGATGACAGCCGCAGGCGCCAAGATAGTGGAATACGCGACTGACGAGCAGAACATGGCCAGGATATGGGCCGCAAGAAAAGGCGCCCTTGGAAACATCATGAAGATGACAGTGGGAAGCAGAAAGCCGATTGGGCTCGTGGAGGATACTGTAGTACGGCCCGAGATACTTGCCGCGCATACGGAAAACCTGCTTGCAGCGTACAGAGACAACAAGCTCGACTATGTCATGTACGGCCACGTGGGGGACGGCAACATACACACGCGGCCTCTAGTCGACACGGATTCAAAAGCCGAGTCGGAGATGATCGGCGCGCTTGCCTCCCGCGTCTTTGCACAGGTCATAGCAAGCGGCGGGACGATAACGGGCGAGCACGGCGACGGCCTTGCGAGGGTCGGCTACATCGAGCAGATGTATGGTAGAAAAATCACCGCGCTCTTCAAAACCGTCAAGGAACTTTTCGACCCCGATTACCTTCTGAACCCCGGCAAGAAAGTACCGTTTAAGAGCAGGCGCAATGTGTAGCTGGCCATAATAATGCCAGCTGCCTGGAAGGCGAGGAGCACGGAATTCAAGAGATTGTGGGGGTACTCTGTCGGCCTGTACGGAGTGTGGGTCGCGCACGTCGGGCGCAGGACGGGGCTATTTGACGCGCTTGTACAGGCCGATGCGACTCCCGACGGCCTTGCGGCACAGGCCAATTTCGACAGGGATGCAGTGAGGGCGTGGTGCTCTGCAGCTGTCGCACTTGGCTTTTTGAAGATGAAAGGCAAAAAGCTGCACCTGCCGGCAAGGATGAAAGAGATCCTCCTTGACAAAAAAAGCCAAAACTACCTTGGAGGCCAGTTCTCCTACATTGCGCTGCGCAGCATAGAGTATGGCGGGCTTGAAGAGCTGGTAAAGACGGGCAGGACGCGCGATATGACCTCCACGTTTGAGGCGATTGTGGAGGCGACCGACTGGGACCACAACGCGTTTCTGTACGCTATAAAAACCAACAAGGGCCGCAAGCTGCATGCAATGCTCTCCAGAGGGTGCAGGGTGCTTGACGTCGGCTGCGGCACCGGCACGTTCATTGAAAAACTGCTGCAGGGCTACCCGCGCTCATCCTTTGTGGGAGTCGAGCCGTCCGAGGCCGCGCACAGGGCGATGGAGATGGCCGCCGGCAAGCCTGTAGAGATACTGCGGGAGACCGGTGAAGCGATGGCTTTTGAGAATGAGTTCGACCTCGTCTACCTAGGCGAGTCGCTCTATGCGGCGTCTGACAAACAGGCGATAGTGTCAAACTGCTACCGCGCGCTGAAAAAAGGCGGCGCGATTGCGATAGTGGAAGGGCTCTTGCCCGAAAAGACAAGCGACGAGAGCAGGTTGATAATGGGTATGCAGGTGGACTTTTCCTTGCAGGGCTACCGCTTTATGACAAGAAACGAAGTAGAGGCTCTGCTCAAGGCAGCCGGCTTTACCAGAATGGCCCTGCAGGATTTCGGGGGCTCGCTGTACCTGGTCACCGCGTGGAAGTAGTACTAATCGGTCCCGAACATGCCGAGCATGTCAAAGCCTTCCTCAGACTTTGTCTTTATCTCTGCGATGGATATGAGGTGACCGTCCGGATCCTCGATTACCGCGTGCTTGCCAAACGGTTCGTCCTTGGGCTTTTTGAAGAACTTTACTTTTTTCGCCTTTAGCTCCTTTACCGTGACGTTCATGTCGGCTACCATAAAGCCGACAAGCATTCCCGTGCCAGAGCTTACCATGCTCTTTCTCTTGGCCGGGGTGAGCGCTAGTACCGTGCCGTCCTTGAAGAACTCGGTCCAGTCCTTGGACTTGCTCTTTAGCTGCAGCCCAAGCGTGTCCTTGTAGA
This sequence comes from Nitrososphaera sp., assembly GCA_036378195.1. Lineage (GTDB taxonomy): Archaea > Thermoproteota > Nitrososphaeria > Nitrososphaerales > Nitrososphaeraceae > Nitrososphaera. Next base: position 1,297 of record DASUXB010000033.1, on the reverse strand, counting down.
ACTTGACCGACTTGTCCATGCTTGAGACGAGCAGTATGACCGCGCCGACTTTTTTGAATGCCAAAACTAGTCCACCTAGAGAAATGTTGGGGAGGTAAATTAAGAACTTATCGGAGGTGGTATAGGCATTAGTTAACGACCCTCATACAAGCTTTATAGGCGCATAACTATGCGTAGCAGAGAAAAAGAAAGAAGAAAAGGGCCTCGCTCTATTGAGGCCCGCGGCTTTGGCTTTACACGAGCGCGCTGCCTGCTGTAATGATGTCATACGTGCACATCAGTACAGGTGACGGTTTTGCTCATGGCCAGTGATGGTGATGCTCCTTTCCATTATCGCAGTTGCAGTCGCATTCGTTTCTTCCACTGGATATGTCTTCGCGGTCGGCGGGTATCGGGGGCGATATGAAGATCACGTTTCCGTTGCCGGCGTCAACAAATACAATGTTGACAGTGCTGGACTGTACATTGGCAATGACGACAGTGTACACGAGAAAGTTGTTTACTATGCTCAGATGGCTGTCAATCACGTTTCCGCTCTTAAAGTGAGTTTTTGCTACTTCTTCCGCTCTGTCGTGCTTGATCTTTAGATTAGCCTCTGAAAAGTTCTCCACCTTTTGGTTGTTGGCTACTTTAACCGACCCGACGACTTGCTGTGTTACCTGTACGTTGTTGGTGTTAGTGTTAGTATTGGTATTGGTATTGTTGAGGAGATTGTTGTTTGTATTAGTATTGTTGCTTGTGTTATTGTTGGTGTTAGTGCTGTTGTTAGCATTGGTGTTGGTGTTAGTATTGTTGCTCTCCGATGGAGTGGTCAAAGTATTGTTGTTCTCTTGAGGAGTAGTCTCGGTGTTGTTGTTTCCAGGGGGAGTCGTCATAGTGTTATTGTTGCTCTCCGACGGCGGCATGGTCAAAGTGTTGTTGCCATTGTTATTTTCCGGAATGTTCATTGCGTTGCTGCCTCCTTCTGGCGTTGTTGATTGAGTGTTGTTGTCCGTGGATTGGTTATTCAGATTATTGTTACCTTCCCGGGTAGATGTAGTGTTATTGTTCTGAGCGGTCAGGGCACCGTCGCTGCTGGTATTATTCTCTTGAGGGACGACCGGAGCATTATTGGCTGTATTGTTGTCTTCAGAGGGTGCAGTCAGAGTGTTGTCATCGTTATTGTCGTTTCCCTGGTCGGTCGCGTCTTGTGCCAAAACATGCGGCATGGCGTATGCAAAGGATGCAATCGCCAAGACAGCGACCAAAAGAACAGGGAGCAGAAACTTTTTGGTTCCTGTTAGATTGGACATTACCT
>DASUXB010000032.1:0-4456 GCA_036378195.1 Nitrososphaera sp. | reverse complement strand
TGGAACCCGCCAGCGGTCGGCGCCGTGTCAGAGGCTGCAAATATCATGTCCATCTTCCAGTCCTCCACCTGCCGGCCCTCGAACTTGCGCTGCGACCTGCGGTTCAGCATGACGTTGAATATATTGGTCTGGAGCACATCCTCGGCTCCTTCCGGCGCCTGCTGCGCGACCTCCTCCTTTGGGTACAGCTTGTCGCTTTCCTCGCCGGCGTAGAGCCTTGAAAACACGTCAGATGGGTATGACATATGCTGTTGCTAGATTTGTGCGCAGTGCAGAAAAAGGTTTCTTGACGCTATTCTTCTTTTATGGCAAGCGTCTTTAACACCATCTTGTCAAGGTCGAACATCCTGACCAGGTGGTTGTTTGTGTCGGCAATGTACAGCACGTTCCCTTTTTGCTTGACATCTGAAGGCTCGAATAGCCCAAGCGTGTCACACGCAGGGTCGTCTACCCTGCACATCGTCTTTTCTCCTGCATTGCCGACCACGGTTGATACCTCCTGCTTGTCAAGGTCTATCAGGCGTACTGCGTGGTTGTACGTATCGGCGATGTAGATCTTGTTGCCGGCGCAGTGTACTCCTAGCGGGTGTTGCAGTCGCGCGCTTGCAAGCGGGCCGTCCTTGAACCCAAACTCGAAAAGCCCTTCGCCCACCACTGTCTGCACCGTCTTTTTGCGCAGGTCAAGCAGTCTGACAGCAGACACCTCGCTGTCTGCCACGAGCAGAAAACTGCCGTAGATGGAAAGGCCGCTTGGCTGCGCAAACTGGGCTTCGGAAAAAGAGCCGTCGACGATGTTCTCGTAGCCGCTGCCGGCAAACGGGCCAATCTTGCCCGACTCGACGTGGTAGGCCCATATTTGGTGCAGGCCGGCCATTGCGATGAACAAAAAGCCGTCCGAGTATGCAAGGTCCCAGGGCGAGCTCAGCTGCGTCATCTTGCCGTCCTGTGCGCCGGAAATCCACGCACCCTGCCTGCCGTCGCCGGCAAGCGTCCTTACTTTTTTTGCAGGTATGTCGATTTCCCGGAGCGCGTGATTCTCAGTGTCTGCAACGTATATCTTGCCATCTCCAGTCCACGCAATACCCTGCGGGCGGAAAAAGCGCGCCTCTTCAAAACTTCCGTCGCGTAGATCCCGCGCCGTGCCCCCGACCTTGTGGATTATCTTGCCATTTTCAGAGTCGACTACAAGCACGCGGTTGTGATTTGAATCGCTTATCGCAAGCATCTTGCCGTCCGGCGAAAACGCAAGCTTGCCCGGGTATGAAAGCACTCGGCTTTGCGCCTGCCTTGGATGTTTTATCTCAATGGGCTCTTTTGCAAGCGTCCCTGCGGCGCGGTGCTGCTCCAGCAAGACCCCGATGACGTCGTCAAGCTCGTCTTTCTGCCCCTCGCCGGCCTGCTGGTACACGATGCTGCCCTTTGGGTCTATGATGACAATCGTAGGCCATGCAGTCACGTTGTACGAGCGCCAGACCTTCATTTCTTGGTCGACAAGCACAGGGTGGCGTATTTCATAGCGGCCCACCGCCTCCTGCACGTTTTGAGCCTGCTGCTCGTTAAAGAATTTCGCGGAATGGACGCCTATGAACACGACGGGCTGGCCGCGGTACTTTTTCTCCAGCCAGTCAAGCGTGGGAAGCGTGTGCATACAGTTTATGCAGCAATAAGTCCAGAAATCAAGCACGACGACTTGGCCCTTCAAGCCTGCGATTGAAAGCGGCTTGTCCGTGTTGAGCCACGTAAACCCCTCTGGGAATTCCTGCGCCTTGTAGCTGCCGGCGTTTCCGGCCATCCTGTGGAACATGTGCAAAGGCACTTCCAAAAGATCGGATTTAAACCATCAGTATCAGGCTTTTTTCTTTGGATGATGATGCAAAGCCTGAAACAGTACGGTGTAGATAATTTAAAGAAGCATACTGCAGTTGCGTTGTTTTAGGAATCACCTTTTGCGGCATCCTTGCGTAAATAGTTGCCTTTAATGCAACATAAACCACAATCATCTACATTTCTGCATAAAAACTCACAATACTGGCTCATACGGTCAGAAAAGATGAATTCGATAGAGAAAAGTTAGTCAAACTGCATTACATTTAATAGTATTTGGATATATAGTCACTGTACCTGTGAAGTCGCTTTCAAGGGTAGACAAAGATCTTTTAAAGATACTTCTCACACCAGACGGCAGAGTATCGTCAAAAGCAATTGCAAAGGCTTTGGGCGTCCCCGCAACCACCATCCAGAGACGCCGGCAGAAGCTGGAAGAGAGCCTCCTGACGATGACGTACTCGCTGGATTTGAAAAAGTTCGGCTGGCACAGAGTAGATTTTCTTATTGCCACAGAGAAGGGCAAGACCATGTTTATCGCAAGACAGCTGATAAAACTGGACGAAGTGGTCTATGTCGGAAGGAGCATAGGCCAGCAGACCATCGACCTGCATGTCCAGGCAATTCTGGAGGGCAACGCAGACATACTTCGCATCATGGAACTGCTAAAGGCGATGCCCGGAATCAAAGACGTGGTGTGGAGCGAGATAGTCCAGGTGATTGGGAAAAAATCATCGGTTCCCATGCACATCCTTGAAAAGCTCTGAAAGACGTTTTAACAGAGAGTTCAACGCGGGAAAAGAGATACTGTCTAGGATAGGTTAGAAAGAGCTGCGTAGCAGCGAAAAAAGCCTTTTTCGTATCTGTCAAATGACAAAAAATGCATGGGGGGGTAAAGATATGGTTTTTTGTAACGGTAGGCGATCTCTTTCGTTCATATAATCCATTATTGTTTAATACAACAGGGCGGCATAATAGGTGGGGCAGGGCATTCTTGTCTGAGCACATCAATCATCTGCCGGATGACGGCGATTCAAACGCACGTGCGGATCTGCGTTTGGACGAGGTCGACCTGAAGTTGATTGATCTCCTGATGTCCGGCCACACGACCCGGCAGAGTGCTCAACTTTTGGAAAAGCCATTAAGCACCATCCAGAGAAGGGCCCGGTTGCTCGTACAAAACGGAGCGATAAAGCCGACCTTTGAACTCGGGTATTCAAAACTCAGGATAAAGAAGGGGTTTCTGCATGTCTATTTGAGCGATGGAAACATCAAGTCCACGGTGGACAAGCTGCTTGCGTACGACGGGGTCTTTTGCGTAGGCGTGCACCTGGGCAACTCTGACATAATCGGCACATTTGCCTTCAGCGACAGCCGGCAGGTACTCGACCTGATATCTCGGACAAAGGAGATGGAAGGAGTCGAAAGAATCGTGTGGTCCGAGGAGGTATATGCTATTTCTACAAGCCCCAAGCTGACAAAAATACTCGGAAAAAACGGACACGGAAAAGCAAGCAAGTATTCCTATTCCGCGGCAAAATAATTTTTTACAATCGACCAGTTTTTCACGCTTTTATTAGCAGACGAACATGCGTAGGCGCCCTACACGCGTATCAGATGCAATCGATAAGGTGTTCCGGCACGGCGGCCTTTTGCACGACACGCTGTATGGATTCTGACCAGATAGCGTCCCTTACGCCGTCCATGCTCTTTATGGTCTCCAACATGTTGAGTATCTCTTCGTTGTCCACCAGGATTGTTTCGACTTTCAGGTCGATTGTTGGCTGGCCTATGCTCCTCGTGACAGAGACAACTTGCTTCATTTTTTCCAGCCTCTTTGTTATCGTCATCGTCTTGCCGTTCTGCGTCGAAATCAAAAAGTCAACGTGGCGCCAGCCGAACCTCTTTAGGTTTATGCAATAAGACGTATTCAGTATGTCCTCGTTTTCCAGCCTTTTTCGGCGCCTCTGAACGGTCGTGGCAGGAACCGACAACCTTTTGGCTATTTCCTTTGAACAGATGATTTTGCCGTCGTGGGGTGCAAGAATCATTTTCAGTATCTCCTTGTCCAGCGCGCTAAGTTTCATTATTGATGACCCATCCGGATTCCATGCTTCTTTTTCTGCGATACATGCGATGCCGTGTGAATTCAGGAGAATTGTAAGGCTATTTAAGATAATCTTTTTGTACCGACAAAAAAGTCACTTTCAATAAGAATAGTTGTTTAAAAGCATAAGAAGAATGATTTTCGCCTCATCTCTTTCTTTCACACATGTCGAGAAGCTACAAGAAGAGTCAAGGATTTGCCCGCATTCGCCGTCAAGACAATAATTATTTCATTATGGCTGTGCTTGTACGGCTTGCGTGGATACGTGTATGTCCGATTCCATCTTCTTTTTTTGCCATGCAAGAGATGAGCACACATGCAGTCATTGTAAAGGAGTTTCGTATTCTGCTGCGGACGAGCACTCGTCGCAATACCTTCGGACTATGGTGCAGTTTTCCAGCTCGAACAGCGCTTCTTTCGTCGCTACCTTTGGACACGTCATACAGTATGATGGCGCTTGGTTCTTTTTTGTCTCGACAGCCCTCATTTTGGACGGTTTTAGCATGATTGTGGGTATAAAAGAAC
>DASUXB010000031.1:0-12328 GCA_036378195.1 Nitrososphaera sp. | reverse complement strand
TTCGAGCTTGCAGAGATATCAACTGAAATTTTGATCTGTATTGTACGGTAGTCAAAGCTCTCAAATAATTTGACAGCGTAATGAGTGTATGAGCTCCAAAGAAGGCAAGGAGTCGAAAAGAGACGATGAAAACACAGCCATTGCGCCAAGGAGGTTTGAAAGCATGTTTGACAACTTTAGGCGCGACATGGAACGCATGATGAGACCCTGGCCGCTGGCAACGATGAACTGGCCGGACATGCCATCGCTATTTGAGGCGAGGGACATGAGGATGGCGCTGTACGACCTGATAGACAAGGGCGACAGGTACGAGCTGCAGGTAGAAGTGCCTGGCATAGAGAAGGAAAAGATTGACGTCAAGGCGACAAGGTACTCTGTCGAGGTATCCGGCAAACACTCTGAAAAGACGGAGGAAAAGGGCAAGCGCTACCTCTACACCGAAAGGCTGTACAGATCGTTCTACAGAAACGTCCCGGTCCCTGAAGAAATAATTCCTTCCAAAGTCAATGCAAAAGTGGAAAGCGGCATACTGAAACTCGAACTGCCGAAAAAAGTCCCGACAAGAGGCGAGGATGAGACCAAGGTAGATGTGAAGTAACCTCTCTTTTTTTCTTTCAGAGGTCCATCAGGAAACGTATAGTCACCCGGCCTTGTTCCTGTCGGACGAGCATCTCGTGGTACGTTATCGCCTTTATCTCTACCTTGTAGTGATGCCGGGCAAGGTCTATCTTTTCTCCCTTGGCAGTCCCGTCCAGCGAATAATTATTGTCGCCTAATTTCCGCATCTTTACTGAGAATTCCGACATGGCTATGCTGTCTGCCACCAGCAACAGCATGACCTTGTCGAGCCAGTCAAACAATAGTGATTCAAGGTCGTGGCCCTCTGCCTCTATCTTTACTTCCGTAATGGGTTGCACGGTGGCAAGATCCACCATCGTGTCCACGAGCCCGCGCGCACCCTGTACGAACGCCTCCTCCAAGGTGCTTCCGTACGCCTCTATCACGGCGTCGGTCATGTGGTCGAGGAACCGGTAGCCGCCTGCCATCACGCTTATTCTGGCAATTTGTTATAACAACCTAACGCAAAATCTAAATGCCAACAGCCTCGTGCTACTGGTGTGAAGATGGAACTTCCCCGCGGCATGAGGGACATTGAAAGCAACGACCTTGCAGGCATCAACTTTGTCCGGGAAAAGTTCTTTGAAACCGCGCGGCTGTTCAACTTTCGCATGATGGAGCCCTCGCCACTTGAGATGCTCGCCACGCTGGAGGCAAAGAGCGGAGCTTCCATTTCCAATGAAATTTACGCGTTCAAGGACAAGGGTGAACGCGATGTTGCCTTGCGCTTTGACCTGACGATTGGCCTGACGCGCCACGTCGTCGCAAGGCGCGACCTGAAAATGCCGGCGAAAATAGCGGCATTTGCCGGCGTATGGCGCTATGACGAGCCACAGGCGGGGCGCTACAGGTATTTCCACCAGTGGGACATTGAAGTGTACGGGCCGTTTTCGCAAGAGTCCGACGCGGAGGTGATTGAGTTTGTGTCGGTGTTTTTCAAGAAACTTGGACTGGCAGTTTCCATCCAGGTAAACGACAGGCAGCTGGTGGAGGAGTACATTAGAAAAGTGCTCGGCATCACGGAGGAAGAAAAGGTGCTTGAAATGTTTCGAGCAGTCGACAAGGTGCCCAAAAAGGGCGCGCAGGGCGTGCTTGCGGAATACAAGGACAAAATAGAGCCGGCAAAACTGCAGTCGCTCATCGACTTTTCAAAGGTGACGGGAACGGCAAACGAAGTCATGGCAAAAGCAGACGTGGAGGGCTTGCAGGCGTGGCAGAAACTGTCCGGCCTGATGGACTCGCTTGCTTCAAGGGGCGTGGCAAATGCCGCGATAAACCTTGGCATCGTCAGGGGCCTTGACTATTACTCGGGCATCGTCTTTGAGGTGTTTGACGCCTCCGGCGAGGGGGGCGCGCTGGTGGGCGGCGGCAGGTACGACAGGCTCACGGACGCGTTTGGGAGAAAGGACATCGGCGCGACCGGCGCGGCAGGAGGAATAGAGCGCATCGTCCTTGCGCTGCAAAAGCACAACGCGCAAGCAGCAGTTACAAAGCCACTTGCGTACGTCGCGTACGCAACTGATGATTCCAAGAGAAAGGCGCTTGAAATCGCGTCTATGTTGAGGAACGCAGGCATTGCTACCGACTATGACATGCTCGGAAGGGCGCTGCGCAAGCAGCTGGAAGACGCATCCACAAAAGGCGCTGCGGTGGCAATAATCGTCGCGCCGGCAGAGCTTGCAGAAAACAAGGCGACTATAAAGTCGTTAAAGGACGGCTCTGAAACCAAGCAGGATATTCCAAGTATCATAGAAGCAGTTTCAAGGATGCTCTAGAGCTTTATCATCGCCACGCTCTTCATCTTTACTATGCCGCTTGGCTTTTTGTCGTACACTGCCCGGACGACAAGGTCCGGCGGGTCGTAACTCACATTAAGGTCGCCGATGTCGAGTTGCTGCATGTCATAATTGACCTGGATAAGATCTTCGCGCAGACCGTTTTCCATCAGCAGTTTTTTTGCCTTTTCCACCACTTCCGAGTCTGACGTGTTTGGCGCAAGGAACACCTTTGGGTTTAAGGTATTTGTCAAATACTGCGAGAGGTCTAACATGCTTGATTGACTACCACTCGGAGCACGAAGGCTTCAACTATTAATGTTTCCAGTTTGCATGTTATCGAATTACTGCGATGACACGCCCACAAGCTGATGCGATCTTGAAGGCGTTTAAGGAGTGTAGCTGCTACTCCGAAATGATAAAAGTCAAGACAGCAGGCCATAGCGAAGTTTGGGATGGGAGGATAGATGGCAAATCCCAGAGCTTGTCAATGAAATAGAAAGGAAATGGACTAGTGAAGTCGCTCTTCACGTTTCCAATTCTTGCACGTTTTAGGGCGATAGGAGAGGTCTGTCATGGATGAGAAATGTCCAAAAAACGTTAAATAGAGCAGGATATGCTCGGTATAGGGAGACAAAATTATGGTATTAAAGCCTCGGCAAGAAGCCATAGCGGATGCTATCTTGGCGAATCTAAAGGAAATTTTTGGTTGGAGTGTATATGATATGCTAACGAAAAAAATCACTCAGAATTATTTGAACAATAAAATAGATATCAGGATAGCGATAATAGAACAGCCTGCAGTTTTCGAGCGAGCTTTCATTGGATTGATTGGACCGCTAGGTGAAAAGTTTCTTGCAGACACCTGCGAAAAGGTACAATCAGAGCTTGACCTTGATAATTATGCCACCTATTCAAGGTCAGGAGATTTTGCAAAATACATCAAAGCAGTTAGCAATGCTTAGGCGGCAACGACATTTATGTTTCTATGCTCAAGTGGAGAAAGATACCGACAATTAACGTATTCATGATTCAAGACGCCATATAATGCATTAAATGTGCATTTATATGTCATAAAGTGCGCTAAATGCGCAATGCAAATGGAAGCACCAATTGATCAAATATACGACAGACTTCAAGCTTCAGGAGTCAATGTGAATGCGATAAAGAGGCTAAATCTATCACATAGCCAAGTCGAAGAACTTTGCCAAAGAATTGAGCGCCTCATGGCCGAAGCAAGGTGCTAGCCTCACATGATGAAGAACAGGAGCAACTGGGACATAACTGCAGCCATTCTTAAAGCGACTCAAAATGGTCAGCTGAAAACCAGAATAATGTATGAATCTCGCACATCAATGGAGCAACTAAACGGATATCTGGAAATGCTCATCGAAACAGAAATGATAGGACAGCGCAGGTCGGAGAAAAGACTTTACTACTATACTACGGAAAAAGGAATGCTGTTTCTAACCAGTTATGAACAAATTTGGCACATCATCCTGCGTGAGAGGACCAACAAATGCTCAAGACAAGATACCGCTCCTATTATAGGCGTAAATGACAGTCCAATTAGGAATTAGCTGACACTCTGGAGAGACAGCGATAGATGAGGATTTAGTGAGGCTCCGGCTCGTTTAATTGAGAAATTTTGTCCTGTCTGCAGATATAGCAAGTTCTAGGTAGCATCAGTAACAACGGTGACAGGCTGCGCAGAGTCCCCGCGACATGATAATTGAAACTCCCGTCAAGCTCAACCTCGGCTCCCCTGATCACCTGAAGTCATAAAAGTCTCGTGCACCCTGCATTCTTGCTATGCCATAAGCGAGCACGAGGATGTTTTTCAGATTTGCGTTATTGAAGACTATGCAAGATGTAATTCGCCATCTCTTCTTAGAAATTCCCAATCTGGTACTAATTTCGAGAGGCATTCAACTACATTAGATAAATGGTTGAATGTTTGAAGGCAATTTGAGGGGGAGTGGAGATTCACGGGTAATCCGATTTACTCCAAATACACGTATTGTTCTTCATGTGCAAAAAGGAGGCCGTTGGGAATTCTTTACTGCCCAGAATGCGGAAGAAGAGTACGGACTCATAGTTCACATCGGAAGAAGCCACATACCGAGGCGAGTCAACTTGAATACAACGTCAGTTAGGAGAGTGTGGCATCAAGCAAACAACATCACAAATATTTCAAATCTGGGCAGATTAGGCACAAGGAACACCTTGGGTTTTCCTTGTTGGTCAGGAACTGGCCGAGATCCATGATCGTCGAAATGACGGCAGGCTGCTTCAGGCATTAACCTTTTGGCTGCCCACTACCTTGAAGCGGTACTGGGTAAAGTTCTTTCTGTACATGCGCGCATAGCTTTCCGCCGCGTCGTACGTTTTGAAGGTTTGTCGGACGCCATCTATTGACACCTTTTCCCCGTAGACGTCGACTATCTCCACCATATACGATTTCGGCAGCTTCTTTGCCTGCCGGAGCATTATGAACATGCTTGCAATGATGAATATGACTGCCACCGTGCATATCGCGGCAAACTGAAAGTCTTTAGCAAATGCCGCAAAAGGCTCGCCGAGGTTGTGCGCGAGCCACGAATAGGTCACCGCAAGGGCGATTGCTGGAGCGCTTATCCAGTCCTCGAACATGGGCAAGAGAGGTTCGGCTGTCTTAAATAATAAGGATTGTGGTCAGCTTTTCGCCTTGCCCATCTTTTTTGCGCCATGCGCGGCCTTGAACCCGGACTTGGCCATCTTTAGCCCCTTGACCAGCTTTATGGAGAAGTTGGCCGCCTTAAAGCCAGCAAAGAGAGGCATCATGCACAGCATCAGTATGTCCAGCCAGTGTTTTTTGACAAACAGTCTCAGGTCGCGCACCTTTCTGTACTTCAGGTAAATGTCGAGGGCAAGAACGCCAAACACCGCCCAAGTAAAGAGATCCCAGAACTCCTCGACCTCCTTTGTGACGGGTATTGGCTGCTGGTGCAGGCCGATGATGTCTGCGTGTATGTTCAGGTAGCCGGCGAAAAAGAACATCACCAGTGCCGAGACAAAGATGTCAAAGTAGGCCCTGCCCAATACTAGTCCTGTACGTAAGGGTCGCCTATTAACGCCGCTTCAGGATGGTATATGATTGCTCATATATGCAGCGAAAACGGCATATTCGCCCAAATAGTCAGCTGTCGACGCATTCCTGCTCGTTAGAATAAACGCCGCTGCTTACTACTGCCCACCGAAACATAGTCACAAAGATATTTAAGAGAATGTAAATCCCGGTAGAAGGGACTGTCCGGAATTTGGTTGACACCATATCTCACGATATCCTCATAATCGGCTCGGGTCTTGCCGGCCTTCGTGCGGCGATTGCTGCGGCAGCCACGGACAAGAGCCTGAGCATCGGAGTCATCTCCAAGGTGCAGGTCATGCGCTCCCACTCTGTTTCCGCAGAGGGCGGAACTGCGGCCGTGCTGTACGAGGAGGAAGGCGACAACCAGGAATCCCACGTGTACGACACAGTAAAGGGAAGCGACTTTCTTGCGGACCAGGACGTGGCAGAGCGTCTCGTGCGCAACATGCCGTTTGAAGTGTACCAGCTGGACCACTGGGGGATGCCATGGTCGAGGCGCAAGGACGGCAGGATTGCACAGCGCAAGTTCGGAGGATACTCTTTTCCCAGGGCGACCTTTGCTCAGGACAAGGTCGGCTTTTACGAGATGCAGACGCTGTACGACACGTGCCTAAAGCACGACAACATCCACTTTTACAACGAGTGGTTCTGCACGTCTATACTGCGTGACTCGGCTTTTCAGGGAATAACGGCCATTGAAATCAAGACCGGCACCTTCACAATCTTCAAGGCGCCGGCGGGCATAATATGCACCGGCGGAGCAGGCAGAATATACAGTTTTTCCACCTACGCGTTTTCGTCGACTCCAGATGGCATCGACATGGCGTTTCGCGCCGGCCTTGCCATGAAGGACATGGAGTTTGTCCAGTTCCACCCGACAGGCATCATGCCGTCCGGCATACTAATCACCGAAGGGGCGAGGGGCGAGGGCGGCTATCTGATAAACAACAAGGGCGAGCGGTTCATGAGCAAGTACGCGCCCGGCAAGATGGAGCTGGCTCCCCGCGACGTGGTGTCGCGTTCCATGATAAGGGAGATACAGGAAGGCAGGGGCTTCAAGCACGAGACAGGCTTTGACTGCCTGAAACTTGATTTGACGCACCTCGGCGGCGAGCGAATCAAGGAGGTGCTTGCAGGCATACGCGAGATAGGGATAAAATTCTCCGGCGTCGACATCATCGACGAGCCCATCGAAGTGAGGCCGGTGTGCCACTACATGATGGGAGGCATCCACGCCAACATCGACGGCGCGACTGAACTGCCCGGATTATGGACCGCTGGCGAGGCAGCATGCAACAGCACGCACGGCGCCAACCGGCTCGGAGCCAATTCCACTTCAGAGTGCATAGTGTGGGGCAGGATAACCGGCGAGCTTGCCGCGCAGTATGCGGGAGCCCGCAAGTCAAAATCGTCAGATATTTCGCAGGCACAGGTCGCAGACGAGGAAAAGCGCATCTACGACGGCCTGTTCAGGGGCTCTGGAAGCGTAAACCCGTACCAGGTTAGAAAAGAGATGACCGACACGATGGACGACAAGGCTTATGTCTTTAGGAACGAGGAAGGGCTGTCGTCCGCGCTGAAAAAGGTGCGCGAGTTGAAAGCGGCAATGTGGAAGCATGTTGATGACAAGGCCAAGGAATACAACACGAATTTCGTAAACGTCATGGAGACAGACTCCATGCTCCGCACCGCAGAAGTGGTGCTTATGGGAGCGCTAAACCGCAAGGAATCCCGCGGGGCGCATTCTAGGACCGACTATCCAAACCGCGACGACACCAACTTCTTAAACCACACTCTTGCTTACCATACACCGGATGGCTCCCCCAGGATGGTCTGGCATCCGGTGACCTTTACGCGCTATGCTCCAGTGGAGAGGAAATATTGATATGGAAACGTCATCGCCGTCGGCTGACCGCAACAACCGCGAAGGAATAGCAGGCTGGCTCAACCCGGCAAGGTACGGGTGGGAGCGCGTCTCGTACTGGCTGCAGAGGCTGACAGGCGTCGGCCTGCTTGCGTATTTCATTGGCCACATCTACGAGACAAGCAACCTCACAGGAGGCGTTAACGCGTGGAACGCGATGATGGAGCTAACTCAAACGCCGCTGGGCCACATGGTGCTCATACTCGTGATAGGCATGAGCACGTTCCATTCTGCAAACGGCATACGCCTGATATTCACGCACGGAGGCAAGTGGCTCGGCAAGCCGGGAAGGCCCGACTACCCATACGACGCCGTGTCGCTCAACTACAAGCAAAAGTCCGGGATATGGATAGCGCTAATACTGGCCGCAGTGGCAATGCTGTACGGCGCGTCCGTGCTGTTTGGAGGCGAATGATAGAGTTGCTCAAAGAAAGCGAGATAATGAAAATCCACTACATCACGGGGATAGCCGCGATATTCGTAGTGGCCGTGCACATCATGATGCGCCTCGTGATGCCGTTTGGCATGAGCCTAGAGTACCAGAACGTCATAGCAAACTACCACAACATCCCCTACGCCGTGCTGCTAGAGTCGATACTGGTGTTGATAGCAATACATGGCTTTAACGGTCTGCGGGTAATCCTGCTTGAAATGAGGCAGAGCAGGAACTGGGAGGGCATGGTGACGGCAGTCACAATCGCGGCGATGATAGGAATAGTGGCGTACGGGACCCGCACGATAATCGTGGCAAACGGGCTTTCACTAGGGTGATGACAATAAAAATGGCAACAGAAACAATAGAAAAAATCGAACGCCTTGACAAAAAGCGCGCAGAAAAGCACAAGGAAATACAGAGGACATCCATCACACTAAAGGTGCTCAGGGGCAACAGGGCCGCCGGCGAGCACACGAAATACGACCTCTTTGAAGTGCCAGTTCAGAGGTCAACCACCGTCCTCGACGCGCTCTTGCACGCCAAGCAGTACCAGGACCACAGCATCGGCATTCGCTACTCGTGCAGAATGGCTTCTTGCGGCTCGTGCGGCATGAAGATAAACGGCATCCCGAGGCTTGCCTGCTACACCAAGGTGTCCGAACTTGAAGGCGGCGTGATAACGGTAGAGCCGCTTGCCAACTTTCCGCACATACGTGACCTCGTGACGGACTTTGAACAGTTCTTTGCGCACCACAAGGACATGCAGCCGTACATACACAGCGACTTGGCAGACATGGACACGAAACAGGTGAACAGGATGTCCGAGTTCATGCAGAACCCCGAGGAAGTGGACAAGTTCCTGCAATTCTCGTACTGCATAAAGTGCGGCCTCTGCTATTCTGCTTGCCCGACCGTGGCGATGGACACAAAGTTCCCCGGCCCGCAGGCGCTTGCGCAGGCATACCGATATTTCATCGACAACCGCGACGAGGCTGCAAAGGAGCGCCTCGACCTTGTCGACGACAGGCACGGCATATTCAGGTGCCATTTTGCCGGCTCGTGCAGCACGGTCTGTCCAAAGGGAGTCGATCCTGCGCTTGGCATACAGCTGTTGCGCGGTCACCTGCTTGGCTTTTCAAGCAACGAGAAAAAGAAGGCCGAGCTGAAGGACAGAAGCAAGCAGACCTAGGCGGCCTTTGCAGGGTACTTGCTCTCGTTGACCTGCTTGTTTATGGCGTCTGCCATAAAGTGGTTGCTCACCTGCACCTTGACCTCGTTGATGCCCGTCACCTTGTAGATGTTGTCGCGGACATCTTGCGCTATCTTGAAGCCAAACACGGCAGGGCAGAACGGGCTTGTCAAATGCAAGTCGACTGCGACCTTGCCGGAGTTGATGTCCACCTTGTCGACAAGCTCTAGCTCCATTATCGACACCCCTATCTCGGGGTCGACTATCTTGGTCAATTCGTCGAAAATCTTCCTGCGGGTCTGCTGCAGGTCGTCGCCCTTTTGCGGGACGGCTGAATTAGCGTCATTCTTGGCGTCGGTACTCATTTCTCTAACAAATAGATGGAAAACTACCGTATTTAATCATTAACAAATTAACAAAAGTGTTAGAGGAAGAATACCTGCGCGTCAGCGTATTCCTGAGCAAGCGACCTTGCGAGCACTTCCTTTATAGCTGCCCTGTTCCAGTCGTCAACTGGCTCTATCAGGTCCTTTGTGACAAAGTCTTCCTTCTGCCCGGCGTAGTAGCCGAGGACAATCACAAAGTGCTTGCCTGCGTCGCTGTTTGAGCACATGTACAGCAGGCGCTTGCTTCCGATCTCGACAGAGTCGCATCCAGAGAGGTCGTTTGGGTATTCTATCAGGCGCACTGGTGGCGCTAGCGCTGATTCCATGCGAAAATCATTGCTAAAATGTATAGAAGCGCCCAAGCTAGCTTCTGTTTACAAGCCGATGGACGTCAGCTAGCTGGTTGTAAAATATTAAAATAAAGCGCGGAACGATGCACTTGCGTGTACCGCTCAAGGCCAAAGGGCAGGATGGACGACGACGTGCTTGCGTTCCTCTCGTCGATGGAGCACGACCAGTCCATACTCTACTATGACATTGTAGGAAGTGAGGCCCACTCGGTGATGCTCCACGAAACAGGCGTCATCAGTCAGCATGAGCTGAAGAAAATCCTGGCAGCCTTGGAGGCGGCGAAAAAGAACCCAGGCGTAATCGACACAGAGGGCGCCGAGGACATCCACGAGGCGCTTGAAGCTTTTGTGATAAAGCAGGCAGGGATGGACGCGGGAGGCAAGATGCATACCGCCCGGTCGCGAAACGACCAGGTGGTGCTCGATGTCCGGATGAAGGTGCGCGACGACATTAACGAGTTGTGTATGGCCCTTGCAGACCTAATTGACGCGCTCGTGAAAAAGGCAGAAAAGAACAAGGACGCAATTATGCCCCTCTACACCCATCTGCAGCAGGGCCAGCTGGGCACGTTTTCGCACGTCATGCTTGCTTATGCAGACGCGCTTTCCCGCGACTTTGAGCGCGTCTACAACACCTTTGGCAGGATAAACCAGTCGCCTCTTGGCGCCTGCGCCATCGCAGGAACCAGCATAAACATCGACCGCAAGCGCACGGCAGTGCTCCTCGGATTTGACGGGTTGGTGCGCAACTCGCTTGACGCCACAACTTCCCGCGATTCGTTTCTGGAATACGTCGCGGCCCTTGCGATACTTGCCTCCACGCTTGCGAGAATGGCAGAGGACCTCATAATATGGTCCACGCAAGAGTTTGGCTTTGTAGAGCTTGACGACCGCTACAGCTCTACTTCGAGCGCTATGCCGCAGAAAAAGAACCCGGACCCGCTAGAGTTGACGCGGGCCAAGGCGGCGATAATCGCAGGCAGGCTTGCATCGGTGCTCGGCATGGTAAAGGGCCTGCCGTCAGGCTACAGCCGCGACCTGCAGGACATCAAGCCGCAGCTGATTGAAGCGTCTGCTACTGCAATAAGTACAGTAAAGGTGATGGAAGGCGTCATTAGCACGCTGACGGTGAAAAAGAAAAAGATGCTTGATACTTCTGCAAAGAGCTATGCGATTTCGCTTGATATTGCCGAGCAATTGGTAGCAACAAAAGGTGTGCCGTTCCGCAGCGCGCACAAGGTCGTCGGCGCGCTCGTTTCGCTTGCTGCCAAAAAAGACGTTCCGCTTGCAGCGCTCGGTACTAAAGAGATCGCCGTTGCAATAAATCAGGCCAAGCAAGAGGGAATCAAACCTGATGAGCTGGCCGAGATAGTGAAAGAGATGACGCCGGAAAAGTCAATCCAGCTGCGCAGGTCCGCCGGCTCGCCAAATCCAAAAGAGCAGGACGAGATGATAAGGATAGCAAGGTCAAGGGTGGCGGGATACCGCGAAGGAACCACAAAAAGGACGAAATACGTCAAGGGATGCGTTGACAGCCTTGCGAAAACCGTCGCAAAGTACATGCAAGCCTGGCCGGGCGCCCGTTAGCGCACTTTATCCCCTTTTCGAGTTTGGTTTTCGTGGTTTTCAAGCTCGCATTTAGCGGTTTTCCTAAAAAATAGGTGTGGAATTCGCTGTTTTAGTTGCGATAAGGTTTATATCAACTACGAATATAGTTACACGGTAGCAGAAATGTCGCTAAAATCAGACGATCCGAACTACTACGCGCACATGTACAACAGGATGGGAGGCCCGGACGCCGCAACTTCGGGCCGCAAGATAAGGATCCTGGACAGCACGCTCCGGGAAGGCGAGCAGCACCCGGGAGTCAATTTTACCATAAAGCAGAGGATCCAGATAGCATGGATGCTCGACTCTTTTGGCGTCGACCAGATAGAGATAAGCCCGGTAGTCTCGCCGGACCACGTTGAAGCTACAAAGACGATAATCAAGCAGGGCCTGCGCGCAGACATTGTCGCACACGTGCGTGCTATCAAATCGGACGTCGACATTGCGATAGGCTGCGGCGCGACGTGGGTCGCAACCTACATGGGAATTTCCGACATTCACCTTGCGGCAAAACTAAAGATTAGCAGGGAAGAGGCCAAGATACGCGCCCTTGAAGTGGCGGACTATATAAAGTCGCACGGGCTGAAATCGCGCTTTACAATGGAGGACGCAAGCAGGACCGAGCCAGAGTTCCTCATCGACATGTGCAAAGAGATGAACAAGCGCGGAATCGAAAGGATAAGCATCCCCGACACGGTGGGAATCATGCGCCCGCGGGGCATGTTCAGCTTGGTCAAGATGGTGTACGACAACATTGACAGGTCCAGGACATCGCTTGACGTGCACTGCCACAACGACGTTGGGCTTGCCCTGGCAAACGCGCTTGCTGGCTGCGAGGCAGGGGCGGACCAGATACACACCACGATAGACGGCTTTGGCGAGCGCACCGGAATCCCGGCGCTTGCCGAGACT
>DASUXB010000030.1:0-21237 GCA_036378195.1 Nitrososphaera sp. | reverse complement strand
CTGCCGTACAGGTCGAAATCCTGGTGCTCTTTGGGCTGGCGCTCAAATGGCTGCTTTATTTCAGAAATCCTCGTACGTTCAACATCTATACTATGATGCTCAAAGAACGGCTCGTGCACTTTGAAATCGCACTTTAACACTTGCGCCGTGTCCTCGATCACCTTGTCTAGGTCGATGTTTGATGATAAAGAAGGCTCGGGGTAAAGGTGGACGCGGTGGAAATCCAACAAAAAAGAAAAGAGAAAAGATGGTATTTTACTTTGCCTTGATCTTGGGCGGGTTTGGCATCTCCTTCAGCTTGCCAAGCGCCACCTCTGCCGCCTTCTTTCCAGAGAAGAGCATCGAGCCAAAGGTCGGGCCCATCCTTGGAAGGCCGTGCGTTTCGGTGACTGACATGCCTGCAGCGATGAGGCCGGGGAACACCTCGCCGGTAAAGTTGACGACGTTGTCCTCGCTTCCTTCCACCCACATCGGGTCCATGCCCTTCCACTTTACATATCCGCGGTCCATCAGGCGCTTTACCGCCACAGAGTCGTGGCCGGAGGCGTCTATTACCAGCTTGCTTTCAAGAGCGACAGGGTCGACGCACGTGATGTTCCTTGGAAGTGCCGAAACGGGCATCCAGTTCACCACGACTCCAGAGACGCGCTTGTTCTTGAGCACGAGGTCGTCAAACTTTGTAAGCTGGAGGAACCTGACTCCTGCGTCGCAGGCGCCCGCTATCAGTTTGGAGCACGCGTGCGGACCCCATGTCGCGTACAGGCCGTCGCTAATTTTTCTGTATGGAACGCCAAGCTCGTCCCATATCTTTTGCGCCGGCGCCCTCACGGTGACTGGGTTCATCATGTACCCGCCCACCCAGTAGCCGCCTCCGATGTAGTTGTTCTGCTCTACAATCAGGGTGCGTACGCCTGCCTTGGCAAGGTCGCGGCCTGCGGTGAGGCCGGCTGGCCCTGCGCCGATGATGATGACATCAGAATCGACAAACTCGTTCATGGTCTCGTTAAACATCTGGGCAATCGTCCTCGTGATCTCTTTCTCGCTAACGTCTGCGAATATCTTGGCCATTGACGCTAGCTGATGCTAGAGGATATTAATAGATTGTTGGGATTGCGTTTGCCTATGCAAACATCTCGACAAAGTCAGCATACGCCTTGCGCACCTTGGCCTTATTCTTGGGCGGGTTCTTGAACCCGTACGCGTTTATCACAGGCGCCTTCTTTGCCACCGGGCTCTTTGCCATCGCCGCCCTCGTTACGTCAAGGAGCACGTTGCCGGCGTTTGCGCCGTCGCTTGTCCTCAGGGTCAGGTCCATGATTATCTTGGCTCCTAGGAACCCCTCGCTTGACATCCAGTAGTAGCTGTTGCGCGAGTCGCCGAGAAAGTCTGTGTATTCGGTGGTGCCTGCCACGGACTCGAACTCGTACGGGGCCTCCATGCCTATCGACCCCGTCTTCATGCCGCGCTTTAGCATCTTTATGCGCTCGTCCATAGTGCGTTTTGTCTCCTCGCTTCCGCCCACGTCCAGCTGATAGCTCTTGCTGACGTGCACGCCACGCTCTACCATAAAGTCTATCATGCCCTTGTGGAACGCCGTGCCTCCAAATTGGCTGAGAAGGTCGTCGCCGGCAAGCACAAGCTTTTTCTGCGCAAACTTGGTTGCAAGCGGGGAATTTGCAATCTTGGCCGGAGTCGCGTTGACAAATGATGTGCCTGCCTTCAATGCTGCTTTGGCATATTCAGAAGATGACCTGTCCATGCCTGACGATATCAAGTTCAGGACAATGTCGGCGCCAGAATCTTCAAGTGCACCTGCAAAATCCTTTGCGGTAGTTGCCGCAGGCTTCCAGTCGCCATCGTTGGCGTCAAGCGCAAGGCCCGCCCCAACAGAGACCTTTGAAGAAACATCGCAGTATTTTTTCGTACTAGAAGTAGCGATTTCTGCAAGCGGCCTGCCGACCTTGGCAGGGTTGACATCAAATGCGGCAACTATTTTCACGTTTGAAGGGCGAAAGCCTGCCACTTTTTGGTGCCACAGACCAATCCCGTTCTTTGGGTCACTGTAATACTGCACGCCTTGGACAAAAGTTGCTCCCACGTTGCCTACGCCGATGACGGCAACCTTGATGTCTGCTGCCATTTGTGAGGCAATAAAGGAGGTGTAGATTTAATCTTTTGCTGACTTGCTGACCGGTCCCTGGCGCACCTTCATGTCAATTCTGCCAATCATGTCCATCATGGCAGCCTTGTTGGCGTTGAGGTATTCCTGACCTCTGTCGCGCAGTTTAATCTGCGCAAGCCTCAGGTCGCGGTGCTCCTCAAAGAACTGCTCTATCATTGCATTTCCATGCTTGGCAGGACTTATCAGATCGTCAAAGCACTGCTTGGTCGTTTCGAGGTCGCCGCGCTCTACTGCCTCCTTGGCCTTGCCGAGGACTTCGCTGATGTCTTTGAGCTGCTGGATGGGTGCAGTCATCTGTCTTTCCTTGCCGAACAGTCCTACGCGCTTTGTGACGCCGACCTTGTCTGCGATGTCCCTTGTGAGCTCATAGTATTCCTCCATGCCGGTGATGTTGCGCTTCTCCCTCTTTGTTAGGAGGCCCTTCATCGTCAGCCTCATTATGGCGTCTTCTACTTCGATCTTGTCGACGCCGGTCAGCCAGACAATCTTGCCAACATAGTCATAGCCCTGCCTTATAGATTCGAGCACAACGACTTCAATAATCCTGCGGAAACCTTCTTCTGCACGGGCATTTTCAAAGTCCCTGTCCTTTACTGCCTTGCGTGCGTTTGCAATGTCTATCTCGATGGAGCGTTTTAACGATTCAAGGCCTTCGTCTACTTTGCCTGATAACGTGAGGTAACAGGCCCTGTTGTACCACGCCATGCCGTCGTTCGGGTCAATGTCTATTGCCTTTTCGCAGCATTCGATGGCCTTTTCGTGGTTCTTTAACTGATAATAAGCCAGGCCCTTGAGGTTCCAAGCCTCTGCGTCGTTTACGTCGACTTCAAGAGCCCTGTCGTACGAGGATATGGCGACCGTGAACTCGCCCATGTGAAAGTGTGCGTACCCTTTTTTGACCCACGCGTCCACGTACTTGGGGTCTATTCTCAGCGCCAGCTCGAAGCATCTTATGGCATCGAGCATCTTGTCGTTGGACATGTGGTTCTGTCCCTTCTTGAACAGGTCGCGCTTTTGGAACTCTGCATCAGAATAGTTCGGAACCTGCTCTCGCTCGGAAGGGGCCTCGTCCTTGCTACTATTGCCCTTTCCAAAGAATCTGCCCATCGTACAAGCTGACCCAGATCGAAGATAAATAGATTATGACTCCAAAAGAAAGCCGGCATAATTTTATCTCGAAATCCGTTACAGGCGTCAAAACCCCTGAAAAAGCAGCCAAAACAACCTGAGAAAGAGCAGGTACATATCCTGTAGGACAATAGTACGCCGTTTTTCGGCGTGCCATCAGCACCGAGAGGACCTAGACTATACTCGATGACAGGACATCGAATAGACAATCCTTTGTCTTTCGGCCGATGTAAACCAAAAGTCTCTCTGTCTAGTCTGGGGGCCTACCGCGTCCGCTGGTCGCTCGTCCCACTTCGGTATTCTCCCTGTGCTCGTGCGAAGGGCCATATCCTCCAAGCCGTCCTGTATACTCTCCTGTAATTTCAAGGACATCCTCAGAATCGGATATTTCTTTTAGTATCCTCAGATTCAGTTTTTGGTTTGTCACATAATGCGTCCCATTATCGTATATCTCCGGACTCATTCCCGTCTTTTCAATGACGTATCTTCTGACCTCTTCAGTGTTGAGACCCGGCTTTGTAAACACTTCAACAAGAAATATGGGGTCGTCAGATGGATTTTCCCTCTGGCGATTCAAAAGATTTCCTATCAGCACAGGGTCTACCTTTGGAAGGTGTTTTTCATATAACTTCTGAAGGTTTTCAAAGGCTACTGTAATTTCATCAACTGCAGACATCTAGTATAATATACTTCCATAAATAAAATGAATTTCGTTTTTTTAAGCCCGCAGATCGGTTTACTTTCTTCCTCCTACCCCCTTTTCTTTGCATGTTTTGCTGCACTAGGGCCAACCTGTCTGGTTTCCTCGGCATTGTTCAAAAGGGATTTCAACTCAGATTTTTCTCTAAATGATTCGTGATTTTCAAGACTAGATCCTCGTGGTCATAGGGAGCTTTAACCATCACGGCTAGCGTTCCGTTTCTTTCACTAGTGCCATATCTCGACAGGGGGAAAAAGTACATGTCAAAATAGTCGAAATACAAGCTGAAAAATCTCGACCGTCCAAAAAAATCAGAATTGCTCTTGGTTATGCTAGCTATAATTTCTGTCTGCAAAAACAAGGTGTTGAATTTCTTTTCGTCTGGAATTGGAGATTCGGGACGTGCAAACATCGCAACTAGATTGGCATTTTCAATTATTCCCGTTCCAAGTATGGTGCCATACAGATTACATGTACCCTCGCAAAGCTCAAAGTTATTCAATCAAGATGCATGTGTTGCTGTGTTTTTAATTCTTTATGGAGCGTCTGTAAAGTGCCCTAAAAAAATAAAATATATTGCTCGAAAATGGGATGAAAAACAGATCCGATAATCACAAGGATTCTATTCTCATCCTGTCATTTAGGCTCAAAACTGCAATAACGTAAAGTCTGGAGATCTGAGCGAACCGGTTGCTGTAACTAGCATATTCTCTTCAAGTTGGAGTCGCATGGAATTGATCTGTCAAATGCCGCAACATCTTGTTCGCTGAAGCAACTTGCCGATTTTCAAAAATATTTTTGGACAAGATTTCCTTCCTCCTATAATATTGGACGGGATAACACAGCATCTTGACGAACATAAAGAATAGCAACAACAACGGCAGTTTCGTCAGCTTTGGCGTTACGTCTGAATATGGAATATGGGTTAGCTCGTTAATGTAAGCCGCAAGAAAATACTTTGCCACAGCGTTCTTTTCGGCTTGTGCTTTGCGCGCCCTGGACCGGGCTTGTCTATTTATACCTAGAATGAGCTATCAGCTCCATGGCCGAGGCAAAAGACAGGATAGAGTTCAAGATGCTGGAACACGAGGGCATCGGCGACGACACCGTGTCGTTCAAGCTCGAAGACGGCACGATTGTCAAGGTAAAGGTGTCGCTAGAGCGCGTCGGGATTGCGACCAACTACAAAAACCCCGACGGCACGCCGCACTATGCGGTCAACTCGGCGGTCAAGGTCTACATTATACCGGCCGACAAGCGCTTTACGATGCCAAAGAACCAGGTGTCCGGCGCGGCGCAGGAAAGGCCGTCGCCAAGCCACATAGCCTGAACAAGTCAAAACTTTAAATCGGCTACGCAATACGCTTTTTCCTGAATGAAGCTCGCGCTTGTCAAGCTGGGAGGCTCTGTCATCACCTTCAAGGACAGGCCGCTTGCCGCAAACACAGGGGCCATCGACGGCATATCCGGCGCCCTTACGCGGCTTGACATGCCAGTTATTGTAGTCCATGGTGGCGGGTCGTTCGGCCACCACTGGTCGGTGCAGTACGACATGCACACCAAACCGGCGCCCTATGATCCACACGGAGTCGCCGTGGTGCACGAGTCGATGGTCGCGCTAAACCAGACAATAGTGAATTCCATGATAAAGGCAGGCGCAAACCCGTACGCCATGGCGCCGGCGATGTTTACGGCTGGCCACAAGGCGATTGCTGCAAAGATAAGACAATTACATGAAATGACAAAGTCAAATGTAATCCCGGTCACGTTTGGTGACGTAGTGCACATGGGAGGCAGAAAATACTCTATCCTTTCCGGCGACGCGCTGATGACCATCATTGCAAAAGTGTTGAAACCTTCCCGGGTGATATTTGCCACCAACGTCGACGGGATTTACCGCGACATGGCCACAAAAGAAATCGTAAGGGAGCTCAAGCCGGGGAGGGGCAACTCTGTGGAATTCTCAAAGGTTGCCGGCGCCGACGTGACAGGCGGAATGCAGCGCAAGGTAAGGGAAGCATTTAAGATTGCATCAATGGGTATGGATGTCGTGCTGGTAAACGGGCTCTATCCTGAGCGCATCGCCCAGGCGGCGCAGGGCAAGCTTCAAACAACAGGCACTGTCGTAAAGGGGAGGAAGTAGCAGCAATTGCCTGACGCCGACGTGCCCTCTGACATTGAAATAATAAAGCAGCGCAAAAAGGACGGAATCGACATCCCGCTGCAAAAGGACGTGCAGGCCCGGACGACTTCGACATACCTTGAATATGTGAAACTAGTGCACAATGCGCTGCCGGAGCTCGATTATGACGACATTGATCTTTCAACTGCGTTTCTGGGCCGCCGGTTCTCTGCGCCTCTGATAATCGACTCTATGACCGGGGGCACCGACGAGGCGACCGTGATAAACGGCAGGCTGGGCGAGCTTGCCGAAAAGTACGGCTTTGGCATGGGGCTTGGAAGCCAACGCGCCGGCCTGAAAAGTGAGGAGCTGGCATCCACCTATTCGATTGCAAGAAAGAATGCGCCAAACGCGTTTTTGATAGCAAACATTGGAGGCGCGCAGCTGGCCAAGGGGCTGTCTGTCGACGACGCAAGAAAGATTGTAAGGATGATAGGCGCAAACGCGCTCGTGGTCCACCTCAACCCGCTGCAGGAACTGGTGCAGCCGGAAGGCGAGCCCCGCTACAGGGGCGTCTATGCAAAGATAGTGGAACTTGTCAAGAGCATGGATGTGCCTGTGATAGTCAAGGAGGTAGGGGCTGGCATATCGAGGGAAGCCGCGATAAAACTAGAGATGGCCGGAGTCTCTGCGATAAACGTCGCGGGGGCCGGAGGCACGAGCTGGGCCGGCGTTGAAAAGCTGCGCGCAGACATGGTTAAGGATCGCAAAAAGGCAAGGTTGGGCGAGATGTTCTGGGACTGGGGCATACCCACTGCCACAAGCCTAATTGAAACAAGAAAAGCGGTGAAACTTCCACTGGTGGCATCGGGCGGCCTCAGAAACGGCCTTGAAGTCGCAAAATGCGTCGCGCTGGGCGCAAGCATGGCCGCGATGGCCTATCCATTCTTGAAAGCTGCGGCGCAGTCTAGGGAGGCGCTTTTCGAGTTTGCAGACTCTGTCCTTGCAGAACTACGCAGCACGATGTTCTTGGTGGGCGCCGCAAACGTGCGTGCACTTGCCAGCTCAAGGTATATATTGACAGGAGCTTTAGCAGAGGTCGGCCGCGCATGAGGGCAAGCAGCATGAAAAGCGAACTTGATTCCTGCGCCTTTTCTGTCAACGAATTCTTGCTTTCGCAGCTTGAAGGCAAGCCAAAGGCGCTCTACCAGGCTTCCTCGCATTACATCAGGTCTGGAGGCAAGCGCCTCAGGCCGTTCATGGTCATCAAAAGTTGCGAGCTCTTGGGAGGCACTATAAAGCGCGCCCTTCCGGCCGCCGGAGCGGTGGAGCTCGTGCACAACTTTACGCTAGTCCACGACGATATCATGGACAACGACGAGATGCGCCACGGGGTGGCGACCGTGCACCACCAATACGGGCTCCCGCTTGCCATCCTCGGCGGGGACATTTTGTTTTCAAAGGCATTTGAGATACTTTCCTACAACGGAAGGAAGGTCGGCATCAACGAAAAAGAGATAACCGAGATGGTCGGCCGCCTCGCAAACTCGTGCACAGTCATCTGCGAGGGCCAGACCATTGATATCGACTTTGCTTCAAACGCCAAGTTCCCAAGCGAGGCTCAGTACATCGACATGATAGGCAAAAAGACAGCCGCGCTCTTTGAGGTGTCATGCGCAATCGGCGCCCTGTCATCGCCAAACCCAAGTGACAAGGATGTGGGCAACCTGGCCTCGTTTGGCAGGCACATTGGCGTGGCGTTCCAGCTGGTGGACGACCTCATCGGAGCCATAGGCGACCCCAAAGTCACCGGCAAGGCAGCGGGAAACGACATACGCGAGGGCAAAAAGACATTACCTATACTGCTTGCGCTGCGAAAGGCCAAGGGTGACGAGCGCGACAGGCTGATGAAGGTATTCGGTTCAAAGGCCGCCTCTGCGCAGGAGATAAAGGACGCTGTCAAGGTCGTGTCGGACATGGGAATCGACGAGGACGTGAGAAACGCCGCGCGGCAGCATATGGCCAAGGCGCTTGGCTCCATCGAAGGCTATTCAAACGCAGACGCAAGGCGTTCGCTCCAGTTTGCCGCAGATTTTATAGTCGGCAGGAGTTTGTAGGTACACGTGCCACTTGACGGCGAAATCGAAAGGCTTGCCAAGACGCTTGCGCTGAAAAACGCGCTAGAGCACAGTGGCAAGGCCGCGTTCGATGCGGTGATTTCCAAATTCATAGGCTCACGCCCTGACAAGCGCTCAGAGATCAAGTCGCTTATACCGGACATAAAGGCGGTAGTGCAGGCGGTAAACGCCATGTCTGCTTCCGAGCAAAAGGTGCTCCTTGAGCAGCTGGCCCCCGGCGAGCTTGAAGCCAAAAAGCAGGTAGCAGCGGCAGTAGAGTCCGGCCCGCGCCTTCCTCCGCTTGAAGGCGCCGTCATGGGAGGGGTAGTGACGCGGTTTCCCCCAGAGCCAAACGGCTATCCGCACATTGGCCACGCAAAAGCTGCGATAATCGACGAAGAATACGCTCGCATGTACCAGGGAAAACTCATCCTGCGCTTTGACGACACCAACCCGCTCAAGGAAAAGCTGGAATACTATGACGCGATAGCGGAAGGGTTGAGGTGGCTTGGAGTAAAGCCGGACGTGGTAAAGAACACCTCGGATGACATTTCAAAAATCCACGAGCTGGGAAAAAAGCTGGTGGAAGCAGGCGGCGCGTACGTGTGCACGTGCAGCCAGGAAAAGATTCATGACTTGCGCGGCAAGGGCTTGCCTTGCGAGTGCCGGCTTGACCATTCGATTGCGCTTGACAGGATAGGCAGGATGTTTGACGGCTCGTACGAGCAGAACCAAGCTATAATCCGCTTCAAGGGCGACATGGCAGACCAAAACACCGCAATGCGCGACCCCGCGCTTTTTCGCATAATCGAAGGCGTGCACCCCAAGCTTGGAAACAGAGTCAGGGTGTGGCCCACGTACGACTTTGCCGCGCCCGTGGAGGACAGCCTCGACGGCGTGACGCACGCCATGAGGACCAAAGAGTACGAACTCCGCAACGCGCTGTACTTTGCGATACTGGATAGGCTTGCCATGCGCAAGCCGGCTATGATAGAGTTTTCTCGGTTAGAGTTTGAAGGCATACCGGTGTCAAAGAGAAAGATCCGCCCGCTTATTGACAACGGCACAATATCAAGCTGGGACGACCCGCGCCTTCCGACGCTTTCTGCATTCCGGCGCCGAGGCTTTGTGCCGGAGGCGATACGCAAGTTCGTGCTGTCGCTTGGGATAACTCTTGCAGAGACAAAGCCGCCGTTCGAGTCGCTTGAAGCGTACAACCGGAAGGTGATAGACCCAACCTCTATGCGCCTGTTCTTTGTACGCGACCCCGTCGAGATACAAATTGAAGGCGCAAAGCCAGCGGAAGTGACGCTCAAGAACCACCCGACTGACACGTCCCTCGGAACACGGAAGGTAAAGGTGTCTGACAGGGTGTGCATCGCCGGCGAGGACGCGGCAAACCTGAAGGAAGGCGACGAAGTGCGCCTCATTGAACTTTACAACATCCAAATAAAGGAAATCGTGAAACAGAACGGAAAGGTGGCGTCAATAAT
Source organism: Nitrososphaera sp. (assembly GCA_036378195.1). Taxonomy (GTDB): domain Archaea; phylum Thermoproteota; class Nitrososphaeria; order Nitrososphaerales; family Nitrososphaeraceae; genus Nitrososphaera. The sequence continues at coordinate 11,495 of DASUXB010000030.1, read as the reverse complement.
TGCCACGGCCGGCGGCGACGAAATCCGCCAGTCGATGCCAAAAATCCAGTGGATTGCAAAGAATGATATAGTTGATTTTAAGGTTATGATTCCCAAGGAACTGTACATAGGTGAGGAGTACAACACGAAAAGCCTTGAAATAGCAAAAGGTGGGGCAGAGTCGTTTGCGGCCGCCCTTGCACCCGGCACCTGCGTCCAGTTCGTGAGGTTCGGGTTCTGCCGCATCGACGGCAACAACACCGCCATATCGACGCACAGGTAAGGATGCAATGAAGATAGCTAGAATAAACGATTCCAAGTTTCAGGAAACATATGCGCTCGTCTCTGAGGACGGCAAGCGCCTGGTGACGCGCCAAGAGATCCAGGAGCAGACGGGAATACCAGTCCCGCCTAGCATAAAGGATTTCATGTTCAACGGGTGGTTAGACGAAGTCAGAAAGGCAAAAGATCGATTAACATTCAAGCACAAGGTGGAGGAGGCAGAACTTCTCGTGCCTATACCAAACCCTCCGAAAATTGTGTGCCTTGCGTTCAACTATTACGACCATGCCAGAGACGCCGGCCTGACACCTTCCGATGAGCCGGTGATTTTCCTAAAGCCTCGAACGGCGCTCAACAAGCCTTACGGCGAGGTCCACTGCCCACAGTTTGTCACGAGGCTGGACTACGAGGCCGAGCTTGCAGTGGTAATCGGCAAACGGGCGAAAAAGCTCTCCGAGGAAGAGGCGCTTGACTATGTGTTTGGATACATGATATTCCACGATGTGTCTGCACGCGACGTCCAGTTCAAGGACAAGCAGTTCACCCGGGGCAAGGGAATGGACACCTTTGCGCCCTGTGGCCCGTGGATAACCACCAAGGACGAGGTGCCCGACCCGCAAAACCTGATGATAACGACCAAGGTCAACAGCGAGACTAGGCAAAACTCTTCGTCAAGCAACATGGTCCTTTCGATAAAGCGCATAATCTCTGGTCTGACCCGCACGATGACGCTGGAGCCGGGCGACATCATTTCAACAGGCACGCCTGCGGGAGTAGCCATGTCGATGAAGGAGCCACGCTACCTGAAAAACGGCGACGTCGTCGAGATAGCCATCGAAAGGCTTGGTACGATAAGACACAAAATAGTGTTCCAGTGACTCTTTCCGGCAAGCAAGCCTTAAACGCGACTTTATCTATACCGACGATATACAATCCCGACCTTGACGGGAGACCGGTCTGCGGGTCGGATGGTCAGTCGCGTGGAAAAAATATTGGCGGCCGAACGCTATAGCCCTTCTTGCGTCAAAAAGCGCCGTGAGCGCCTTCTTTGCCTGCTTCCCGCTTCTTGTCCTCTGTCATTATCGGAGGGGCGATTTTTCTCTTTGCCACTGAAAGCGCCATGGCTACAGACGCGCCGGACACAAGCGCCGCAGTGATGAATATCATGTTGTACGCCTTTTCTGTCGGAAACGTGCCTGGGACTCCTGGGACAGTCCCTTGGTCCATCTGCTGAAACATCCCGGCAAACGACGGGCCTACTGACATTCCAACAAGGTTAAGGAGCATCGCCATCCCGAGGGCAATCCCTGTCACCTGCATCGGCACAGAAAGGAGTATCACGTTAAACGCGCCGGTGATTGAAAGCGAAAGCCCTGCCGCGATTATCCCTAGCCCGACCGACACAATGTTCTCTGTCGAATGGAACATGAATATGCTGACAAATCCAATTGTGCTGATTGCGGTGCCTATCAGCAACAGCCTGACGTTGCCGATTTTGTTCAGGAGAAAGCCCGACATGATTGTCCCCGCAAGCAACACGACCATGAAGGGAAGCTGGACCCTTGCTGAGGTTATTGCGTCCCCTCCAAAGCCAAGCGGCACCGGGCTCCTTACCATGACGGGTATAGTCTGGTACACCATGAACATGGACATAAAGACCAGCATGATTACGATGACCGGTGGAAGGAAGAGCTTGCTGGTCATTATCTTGAGGTCAAGCAGGGGCATCTGCACCTTCTTTTCGATTGCGATAAACGCCGCAAGAGACGCCGCAGACGCGACAAAGAGTCCGGCAAGCAGGTACCCTGCGTTTTCGCTGTTGGTCTCTAGCAACGATATCCCTGCAAGGAACGTGACTATCGTAGCCGCAAGGGCCATCGTCCCCTTTATGTCGATTTTTTGGGTGTTTGAAAGGTTGCCTTTGCTTGCCTCCATCGGCATCGGAACATGCCGGACATGCACGAACTTTACTATTACCAGCAAGAGCGCAATTGCAGGTGGAAGTATCGCCACAAACGTCGTCTGCCACCCAAAGTTCTGGATGATTGCCGCGCCGCCCACCAAGCCGATGACGGCACCTCCGGAAAACGTGGAGCTGAATATCGTCTGGCCTATTGCAAGCTTTTTCTCTGGAAGGACTTCCCTGATTATTCCAAAGGCGATGGGGAACATGGCCATCCCGACACCCTGCGCCACCCTAGCTGCTACCATGATCTCAATGCTGTGGGCAAACCTTCCAGACATGATGCCCACCACGTAAACTGCCATCACTATGAGCAGTATCTTTTTCTTGCCATAGATGTCGGACAGCTTGCCTGCAATCGGCGTCATGACGGCGCCTGCAATTATGTAAGACGCAAGTATCCATGACGATGTGCTGTACGAGATGTGGAAGTCACGAATGAAATCCGGAATTGCGGGCAGTATCATGGTCTCGTCAAACATGACGACCAAGCCCAGGCAGCTCAGGATGATGAGCGTCTTCCATCCGGAGCGATTGGTGTCTTGTTGTTTTTCTACGCTGTCCACTTTACAACTACTACCTGCTGAAAAACCCGCGTCCACTGTCTTGCGCGTTCACCGAGTGACCGTTTGTATCGTCATCATGATGACCTTTTATAACCAAGCTTGTGCCCTTTGTCATGCTTTTCTACTTTCCGCAGCCTAACGGTATAACTCAACGACCCTATTAAGTTTCAGATCAGCTCTCTCATCGGTGCTTATAAGCGGCTTTCCACTCTCCAAGACGACAGGATGAGCCGGATATCTGCATTGGGACACCGGATTAATTATTTATAGCAAAATGCCGCAACACTGCCAGTTGTTGAATAACAAGCCAAGGATGGTTGCGGCAAAGACACTCTTTTCCCGCATGAACGAGGGCAGGTCGCAGTGGCTCACAGAGGCGCAGATGCTAAAAGCGTGCGAGGAGTTTTTCAAGCACAATGATTATAACGACCTCGACTTTGGTGTCACGTTTGCCGGCCACCAGAATTTTACGTCGCCGATAATAGGCTCAAGCGAACTTGAGACCATCGCCACGATGTTCAAGCCAAAGCTCGACAGGTACGACATGGGGTTCTTTGGCACGGTCGAATCCGCGCTCTACGACGTTATTGACAACCACGACAAGGCCACACTGATGCTTGCGACCGACACGCTCTCTTATGACCCGATCACAAAGATCGAGGACATCAGCATTGCAATCGAGAACCTGATGGACGAGGGGATGTACCTGCTGTTCGTAAACGGCAGGCTGGCGCACGCGCTGTTTGACGACTTTAAAAAGCTGACGGCGCCGGTCCCTGTGCAGGACTGACTGTCATTTCTTTTCTCCGGCCTGCTTTGACAGGCGCACCACTTCGCCCTCCAATAGCCGGGCATAGTGCTCCCACGAGCCGGACACCTTGGCGCGAATGTTTGCCAGCTGTATGGAGAGGTTGAGGGCTTCAAGGCAGGTCTCTAGCGACCGTTCGGTGGCAAAGTCGTTCATGGCCTTGCCGAATCTTGCGGCAATCTTGCGCTGCTCGTCGCTCTGCTCGTTTATGGTCTGGTTAAGCTCGTCTATCTCGTCAGAGTTTCCGCCCCTCATCCATCCTGACATAAGGTAATGATGGTAGAGTCCAGATTAATTAATTGCGGAACGCGATTCATGCCCTATAGGCTGAACTATGTTAAGTAACTCTTTAACTTGATCGCAATCGCTTGTCATCAGTTCTGCTGGCGAGATATGGATGAACAACAAAAGTGCCACATTTTGCCTATTCCTGATTTCAATACTGTTGTTGTTATTGTTGGCGCCTTGCCTCATGCCGACGACTGCCACTGCCCTTGCATATTCTGCTGATAATAACCGCGCCCCGGATCACAAAGAAAAAGATGACGCCCTTTCCGCCCCTCCAAATTTCGGGACTCTGCTGTTCGACTCGTTGGCATCCGTATACAGGATGTTTGCGGCGCTGGGAATCTCGTTCATTGTATCGATTGCATTGGGCATAACGGCAGCAGCAAAACCCCTCGCATCAAAGATAATAATTCCAATCGTAGATATCCTTCAGTCCATTCCCATCCTAGGCTTCTTTCCTGTGGCGATTGCGTTCTTTATCGCCCTGTTCAACGGCAGCCCTGCAGGCATAGAGCTTGCCGCGATATTCCTTATTTTTTCCAGCATGGTCTGGAACATGATATTCTCTGTATACGAGTCTGCGCTCTTGATCCCGTCCGACCTGCAGGAAACGGCCAAAGCGTTCAGGGCAAACCCGCTCTTGCTCTTCCGAAAACTCTACCTGCCTGCGATAACTCCAAAACTTATCTACAACAGCATGATGTCCTGGTCCGGAGGGTGGTATTTCCTCACAGCCGCAGAGATAATCTCTTTGGGTTCAAAGACCTACACCCTGCCCGGTCTTGGGAGTTTGCTGGGCTCTTCAGTCTCTGCAGGCCAATACCCTTTGGCCTTTGCCGCGCTTGGAACATTGGTGTCAGTCGTTCTAGTCGTTGATTTTCTGTTCTGGCGCCCGTTAGAGTCCTTTGCAAACCGCTTCAAGTACGAGTATAATTCCTCGGCCGCATCCGGTCCCGCGACTTGGCCCGCAGGCCGGCAGAGGTTCCTATTGGAAAACGTGGCCAGACTTGCGCACGTAAGGGCCTTGTTCCCTCTGGCTAATCTGACTGATTTTCTGTACGGAAATCCCCGGCAGGCGCTGATACGCAAAAAGTCTGTTGCCGCCATGGAAAAAGTAGCTGCGTCGGCGTACAATCTTGAGCAAACGCTGTTCGCTCCAATCCACCGGTGGTTTGACGATAATTCCAAGCAATTGGGAAATTACAAAAAAACTGTGCTCTTTATTCTGTCCACGCTCGTAGTCGTGTTCATAATCGCCGAAAGCAGTGTAATCTCTAAATCGTTTCTGGGATTGTACGGCATGTACTCCTCCCTTTTCCATAATGCCGACACGGCCAAGGTCGTCTCTGAAATTCCCGCCGGCCTAGCGTTTTCCTACCTCAGACTGGCAGCGGCGTATCTCATAACTGTGGCTTGGACGGTGCCGGTCGCAGTAAAGATAGCCAAGAGCCCAAGGTTCGGGAGGACCATGTCTCTTATCCAGACTCTCGCATCCATCCCTGCCACTGCCTTCTTTCCCTTCATGGCAGTGCTTGTAAACTATGTTCCTGGCGGACTGGAGTTTCCGTCCATCCTACTGATACTGACCGGTATGCAGTGGTACATGCTGTTCAACCTGGTGGGAGGTGTCCGTTCTATTCCGGGAGACATTGAAGAATCCGCAAGGGCCTTTCGGAGCACGAAATCACAATACCTCCGGCGCGTCCTCTTTCCGTCAATCTATCCCTCGTTCATAACTGGAAGCATCACTGCATGGGGAGGAGGATGGAACGCACTGATAGTGTCTGAATATCTCGTCTACGGGGACAAGACATATTCCGTCCTTGGCATAGGCTCTCTTCTCGACGTTTCGGCCTACGGCTTGGGAAATACTGTGCTGATACTGATGATTGTTGGAGTCATGGTGGCAACGATAGTTACAATCAACAACCTTGTCTGGAGGAGGTTGTACAAAAAAGTGATCCGCAAATACAGCATGAGTGGATAGAATTTTTGCCATTGTCTTACCCCAGTCACGATGATAGCTTTATTGATGAGTCAGATTCAAGGCGAAACATGGCGGCCGCAGAATCCCTGTAGCACGCATATTAGGAGTGGCTCATGATGGTGACAGCTGACGACAATCCTGGCTTTGCCTTGCCCTTCCCTACCGACGCTGCTAAAAGAAAAGAGGCAAGATCCCATGACGAAGACAGTGACAGCCTTTTCTATGACAAACCGTCATCATCATCACCATCCGCTACAGAAACATCAAGCCCGATTTTGGAATTAGAGAGCATTACAAAAGAGTACAATGCCGGCCAAGGGGGTGGCAGAAGACTCGTCATACTCAAAGACGTAAACATGTCCATAAACAAGAACGAGTTTGTCTCAATAGTGGGGCCGTCGGGCTCTGGCAAATCTACGCTTTTGAGAATCATCATGGGTCTTGAGGCTCCGAACAGAGGCCAAGTGTTCTACAAGGGCGAGTCCACGACGGGAAGGGTAAACCCGTTTATGGCTATGGTATTTCAGTCGTTCGGCCTCTTTCCGTGGCTGACTGTGCTTCAAAACGTGGAATTTGGTCTAGAGTCCCTGCGCATTCCAGAGGAGCAACGGCGGCAAAAGAGCCTCCAGATAATTCAAGAAGTGGGTCTGGAGGGGTTCGAAGACGCTTATCCGCGCGAGCTGTCTGGAGGGATGAAGCAGAGAGTCGGAATCGCCAGGGCGCTTGTAATCGACCCTGAAATTCTTCTCATGGATGAGCCGTTTTCAGCGCTTGACCCGCTGACTGCCGAGGCCCTGCGCGAAGAAGTCCTTAAGGTGTGGAACAACAAGTTTACGACGCCCGAAGTCGTCGTCATGGTGACCCACAATATAGAAGAAGCCGTCTATCTCTCAGACAGGGTGCTCGTCATGAGCCCCAGACCTGGAACGATATCACACGAACTGCAAATCGATATCCCACGGCCCCGGGAAAAACGCGACAATCTGCTCTATGAGTACATCGACAGGATCACGACCATGATAACATGAATCATGAAAATTTAAATCGATGAAAATGCAACTATGGTTCGCACTGCGCAATGCCGGCATGACTACTACTGCTATCCCTAAAATTCATTATGGCTCCCTTCAGGGCTTTTTGGAAATACTGGACGATATCGGCAGCAAGTCAGACCTTGCAGGCGTTGCCCTGAAACAGGGGCTGGAACTGGATGACCTTTTGCCAATAGTCGAGGCGGGAGAGATGTTTGGCCTGATTCAGATTCAGACGGGAGACGTATTGTTGACTGAAAAGGGCCATTTGTTTATAGCGGCAAGTCCCAAAGTGAGAAAAAAAATGCTGCATGACATGGTGCTCAATATCGACGCATTCAAAAAATTTGCAGACTATATGAAGAAGAGAGGTTCGCAGAGCATTTCAAGGGAAGATCTGTTAAAGTTCTTTTCTGAAAGTGCCGGCGCCCTTGATAATAACAATACTCAGGACGCAACAAACGACTTTAACTGGTTCATAGAATGGGGGAGGCAGGGTCTCGTGCTGACGTACGACGCAAATAGCGAGATTATAACCCTGCGAAAAAACAAGCTGTAACTGGCATCTGGCGTCTCGGCTAGTACCAAACACGAACAAAATGAAGTACTTTCTCACCTGTTGATTCGCCTTTGAATATTAAAAATGTATTTATTATGCAGCCAAGGAGCTGTGAACTATATGGTCGTTGACAACAAGGGCAAGATCACGTACCTTCAGATAATCAAGGAGGATCTTGCGGTATTTAGGATAACCCCCGAAAACGGTCAGATTCCAGAGTTTAAGGCTGGCCAGTTCCTCACAATCGGCACCAACGTGCCAAGCGAAGGCAAGATAATCAGGCGCGCCTACTCTATCGCCTCGCCCCCCGAGCAGAAAAAACACTGGGAGCTTTACATCCGCTGGGTCCGAAAGCCGGTTCCCGGCAGGCTGACTACGCAGCTTTTCAACATGAAGGAAGATGATGAGATCGCTTGGGTCAAGCCGACCGGCATTTTCACGATAAACGAAAAGATGCACGACGGAAACCCCGACAACCGCAGGATGGTCCTCATCGGCGGCGGGACGGGACTTGCACCGTTTGTCTCCTACTCTATGCACCTGCACGCTGCGCAGAGCAAGCGCGAAATAGTGGTGCTGCACGGCGCAAGCTATGTAGACGAGCTAGGCTACCGCGAGCTGCTCACCTCTCTGGAAGAAGAGAGCCTCGACAAGGGCAAGGACAAGTGGAACTTCCGCTACCGCGCCTCTGTCAGCAGGCCGCAGGAATGGTTCAACAGGACTTGGGACGGCCAAAAGGGCAGAGTAGAGTCCTTCCTGAGACCAAAGGCTGGCAAGGACCTGTCGCCCCTCGAAGAACTGGTCGGTGAGAAGGTGACGCCGGAGAACACGTCGTTCTACATCTGCGGATGGCAGGGAACCGTGGACGGCGCGCTGGACTACCTCATACCAAAGGGGTTCGTCACTGAGCGCAACAAGCGCAAGGACGGATCGTACGACATCAAGTTCGAGTCGTACGGCTAAAATCCTCTCTTTCTTTTGTTAAAACCTTTTATCCCTGTCATAGCGCACACCAAGCATGAAATTTGAGTATGAAGAGTTCAACACAATAGAGGACGTTTTTCTCTATCTCGTATCGGTGGCGCCCTACGGCAAGCAGGTGATGCCTGTCAGCTCGTACAAGGGCTATGTGTTCTCGCTAATCCCACTCAGCCCGCTTACGGGCGAGCTTTTGATGATGGTCTACACAAAGGGCAGCGTGGAGCCGGGACTTGCCGAGTTTGACGTGTCGACCAAAAAGTTCCGCATGGTGCCGGCGGTAGAGCGCGCCGACCGGAATTACTTTATCGTGCTCACTCCAAAGACCGCCACGCTTGCAGACGAGGCAATAAAGGGCCTGAAGTAGGGCTCTGGATCTTTATTTGCGTCCATCGTTGCGCCCTTTTTCTTTCCTTATCTTTCTTGGCGTTTTTCTGCACGCTATTTAGAGTCCTTCGATAATATGCAGGAGACTGAAAAGTAGACGGGCGTGTTGGAAAATCCGCCCGTGGACGTATGTGCTCAGAGTTTCTTTGGAAGCGGCGCCGTGACGGACCTCTTGTTCGTGTAGCGGGCAACAATGTCCTCAGGCAGCTGGCCTGCAAACAGGTCCTTTGACAGCCCCCGCAGGTACTTCATGATTGCCCACGTCCCCGCCTTTATGAGGAGCGCCATGAACACCTTCATCATAGGACCGTACGACTTGTTCCTGATGATTATCGGGATGATGTCGTTAATCACGCGCAGGTTGTGCTGCCAGCACATCCAGAACAGCGTGAACTGGGCCTCGTTGAGGTTGCCAAAGTGCATTGAGTTCTTTTCGGAAAAGTCCTGATAGAGCAACGGCGCAACGATTCCGCGCATACCCGTTTGCTTAAAGTCCTCGATGAGGTCGATGGTGTACTGCGTTTCGTCTGGCGTCTCGTCGGGCCAACCGATTATGAGCGTGAGCGCCGGGAACCAGTGGTTGTCGTTGAGGATCTTGCATCCATCCCTTACTACTGCGCCCCATTCCTCTGGCTGGAACGGCTTGGTCTTTACCCCGAGGTGCTTCTTGACCATCCTTGGCGCGACCGTCTCAATGCCCAAGTTGGTAGCAAGCCACCTTCCGCCTGCGACGTCCATCTCGTTTATGTGCGACAACTTCTTTATCAGGTCAGGTGACGATGCAACCGCGGAAAGCGTCATGTGGGTTGTGCCGACAAAGCGGGCGCCCGTCGATTTCAGGCCGCTCCACAGGTGGGTGATAGCGTCTGTGTTTGGAATAAAGTCCTTGTTGTCGCAGCCGTACAGGAGCATCTCGTCAGACTGGAGCCATATCGAGTCAAAGCCATAGTCGAGGTTGAGCTTTGCTTCCTGCTGGAGGCGCTCCAGTGGAAAGTCCTTCTTGGTCCTCTTGTTCACGTCGCAAAAGTCGCATCCCCTGCCGCAGCCGCGCATCGCCTCTATTAGCGAATTGACGGTCGGGCCCTGCATCATCGGCACGTTTTCGATGTTGCGGACAAAAGTATGCAATAGTTCCGGCGCGTCGCCTGCCTCCAGGTCATGGAAGAGGTCCAGTGCAAGTTCGTCGGCCTCGCCGATTACGACCGTGTCGATGCCGTGGATCTTCATCCTGTCGGGTTTTGCCAGCTCCCACGAGCCGTTTCCGCCGACTACGACCTTGAAATTGTATTTCTTTTTTAACTGGATAATGGAAGCGCACATCTTCTTGAACTTCATGGCGACGTACGACAGTTTCTCCGGCGACATCGTAGTGGTCACCGGCGCCATGCCGAGCGGGTCCATAACGTTGAGGCCGACCACCTTTGTCTCGGGGCCAATGCACTTTTCAAGCATCTCTGGGTGGGCAAGGAAAATGTCGTCGCGCTTGTACTCCTTCAGGAGGGCGCCTTCGATTCTGCGGAGGCCGCACTGCGCGACCTTGACCCCGCCTGTGGCGTTGTCTGTCTCGACTGATGGGCAGAATATCTTGTCAAAGACAAACTCGGGCACAAGTTCGTAGGGGCCGCAGGCGATAAAGCCGTAGAGGAAGTTGCCCCTGTAATTGGTCATAAGACTGCGGTCCGCAGTCAATACTATCCTTTTGCCACCTGATACTACCATCTTATGCGTTTACTCGTGCGTGCTCGGCTATAAATAAATCTATTACCCTATTTTCCACTCTGACAGTTAGTAGAGGCCCTTCTGGTGCCCCCTGTCGAGGATCTGTCGCAGTTTCGCGTGGTCCAAAAGCAAGAAAGCATCCTTGAGCGTCGCCCACCGCGAGTCCGCGTGCTCTTCAGAGATCTTTATCTCTCTCGTGGGCGTGGTGGCGAAATAGAAACTCACCTGCTTTTCAGAGCGCATACCGTCGCCTTTGAAGTACGAGTAGGTTATCTTGCCTATGTACGTATGGACCTTGATCTCGCTTATCCCTGTCTCCTCCTTTACTTCGCGGACAAGCGTCTGGATATCAGTCTCTCCTTTTTCCTTGTGGCCCTGCGGAAAGCCCCAGAACCCGCGCCTGTTTCTAAGCAGCAGAAACTCTGCGGCAGTATCTTCCGGCATGAATTTTACCACAGCGCCAACTGACTGCTCAAGTGCCACTTTGCGTACGTCTGTTTTCAAGGCTGCTGCCAATAATAATAGTTTGTTTTTATTGTTTAAACATATTAATATCGACTGACGGACTGAACAACAAGGTTGGGCCGGTCGTCTAGTCCGGTAGGATACGGCATTGGCATTGCTGAGGTCGTGGGTTCAAATCCCACCCGGTCCACCATGTTTCTAATCCTGTAGTATGTGCAGTTGGCTTGAGCGCGTATGTACGTATATGCATCTTTATCAAATTTCGCGAAAGAATAGTAGCTGCGGAGACATCGACAATCCTATAAGAACGATCAAAGATACTTTCTCATGAAAGGTACAAAACAAGGCATTGTTGTTCTGTCTTTTGCCATCCTTGTAACGGGACTTGCCGCAATAGGCTCCGGATTCTTTCCTGCACTGGCTGCAACAACAACGACTCCTTCCGCTCCACCCGTAAATTTAAAGACCGACAACGGATCGGTA
>DASUXB010000029.1:0-4688 GCA_036378195.1 Nitrososphaera sp. | reverse complement strand
TCATAGACAATTTTGATATAAAATATTTTTATCAACAAATAAACAAAAAATGTGTAAAAATGTTATCACGAGTGTTTCTGTTCTTCTGCCGGCTGGATTTTCTGCTTTCTTGCCATGAACAAGAGCAGGCCACCAAACATCGCAAGCAGGACTGCTATTCCTTGTCCGCCGCCGAGCGGTATGAGCACGATGTATGCGATGGAAAATGCAAAGCACACGAACGCCTGCATCAGGTAGACATACAGCTGGCGCAGGCCGGTCTTTTTTGCGGCGATGCCTATCGCAAAGAACGCGGCAGTCGGGTAGACTGTGTAAAGCACAAAGTCGACAATGTCAACGCCGTTGTGCGTCAATTGTAGAGAAAAGTATGCAGACTGGGTATTTAATTTTACAGCCGGGCGTGCACCTGCACCGCCGCGCCCGACTCTATGAACGAGCGCGCGTTTTCAAGCGGGAGCGTCGCCACGTCCTCCTGCTGGAACGGACCGTATTTCGTCATGTCTACACCCACGAACTGCTCCTGCGCCCGGACAAAACGCACGATAATACGCTTTTCGCGCACGCGCCCAGATATCGCCTCAAGCACCTTTGGCCTGCCTTTTGTGGCTGCAGCGACCACTTCGTCCAGCCTGTCCTGTGCCTCTTGCTGCCCATCAAGGACGTATTTCTCCTCGTCAGTCAGCCTCGAATAGTCAAGGGGCTCGCTGCCTTCGTGCACTTTGCGCCGACGCACCTCAAAGAGCAGCCTCGCGGAGGCGGAAAGGAGCTCCACCATGCGGTCCCGCACCTTTGCCTCGGCGCCGTCAAACCCCTGGCCCTTTAGGCTGGCAAGCGATGCGGCGACTTTTTGGTAAGTATCCGGCTCGAGCTGCTGCAGAGCAGGATTTTCTACCTCCTTTTTGAGAAGCTCGTAGATGTGCTTGAGTGATATGTCGCCCTCGTTTTCGCTCATTTTTGATCGCCGGCGGGCACATAGAAGCCTTAAATTATAGGATTCTTGTGTCCTACTGGAAGAGAGGTTAGCTGGTTGCCTTATAAATTAATTGACGGTAAGATAGTCCCGTTAACATTTACTGCAGAGGACGTGATGAAGCGCCTCAAGGAGGACAAGATAAAGTTCATCGACCTCCAGTTCACCGGCCTCTTTGGCAGGTTTCACCACACAACGATGGACGCCAAGATGTTCCGCATAGAAGACTTTACAGACGGCCTGCCCAAGGTGGACGGCTCATCCATCAGGGGCTTTACCGAAATCCACGAGTCCGACCTCATAATCAGGCCGGACCCAGCTACCTATGCGACCATTCCGTGGATAGAGCAGGCGCCGACGGCAAGGCTCATCTGCGACATTTTGAGCGGAGGAGCAAAGAGGGACATCTTTCCCCGCGATCCCCGCGGCCTTGCGAAAAAGGCAGAGAAGTACTGCTCCGATCAGGGCTACGACACTTCGTACTGGGGCCCGGAAGTCGAGTTTTTCGTCTTTGACAAGCTGGAGGTAAACACGATGACTCCGTACCGGGGGCAGAGCTACCACATCACGTCCAAAGAGGCGCCGTGGTCAAGCGACAACGTCGGCTATGCCCTGCGCCTGAAAGACGGCTATCTGCCAAGCGCGCCTGGCGACACGCTCATGGAATACCGCAACCAGTGCGTCGACGTGCTTTCCAACAACTTTGGAATCGTCTGCGACGCGCACCACCACGAGGTGGCGACTGCCGGCCAGTGCGAGATAGACATACGCTTTGACACGCTGGTGAACGCGGCCGACAGCGTCCAGAGCTACAAGTACATAGTAAAGAACATCGCGCAAAAGCGCAGCATGATGGCGACGATGATGCCAAAGCCGATTGCGCTTGACAACGGCTCGGGTATGCATGTAAACGTCAGCCTCTGGAACAAAGGCAAGAACCTCTTTTACGATTCAGAAGACGATTACGCCGAAATGTCGCAGACCGCGCGCTATTTCGGAGGCGGAATAATGGAGCACGCGCAGGCTCTTGCCTCCATAGTCGCGCCCACCACCAACTCGTATCGCAGGCTGGTGCCCGGCTACGAGGCGCCCGTGTATGTGGCATGGAGCACCGGCAATCGCTCTGCAATCATTCGCATCCCGGCGCACTACAAGGGACAGAGGTTTGCCGCAATGAAGAGGATAGAGTTCCGCGCGCCGGACCCGTCGTGCAACCCGTACCTCGCATTCTGCGCAGTCATGGCCGCCGGCCTTGACGGCATCAAGAAAAAGCGCGACATCGGCGACCCTGTGAACGAGGACATTTTCAAGATGACTCCAAAGCGCAGGCGCGAGCTCGGCATCACGCAGCTGCCGGCCTCGCTGCGGCAGGCGTACGAGGCGCTTGAAGTCGACAGTGCGTTCCTCAAGCCGATACTTGGAGACGATACGATTGAAAAGATAATCGAGCACGAGGAGAGGGAGAACGTCGAGGTCTCGGTGAGGCCTCACCCCCACGAGTTTGCGCTGTACGCCGACGTCTAGGCATTCGCTCACCTGAAGGGAGCCCCTGAAGCACATCCTTGAGATGAAGGCGCGCATGAGACGCGCCCAAAACCGCTTCAAAAACAAGCGATAAGAAAACGTCTCGCCAATACACACTGTGAAACAACATGCGATAATTTCGGCTGCCGCGGTTGCATCGGTTCTTCTTTTTGCCGGCTTTACTGTGCAAGTGGCACACGCAAACCAGATGGATGCACTCATGCTCCCTGCGCAGGATAGCTCGCAGGTGCAGTTCATGGCGCTTCGCACTATGGAGCTGCGCTACCCCGAAGGTAGCTCGCTTGGCGAGATGCTTGCCGGCAAGGTAGAGAGGTTGGAATTTTCCGTGCAAGGCAAGGACGCGCAGGTGGTAGTCGACGCGCTGAACAGGGCGGCGCAGGAAAGGTCAAGCCCGCTAAAGCTTGAAAACGCGACCGTGGACTATGTGGCAACGGTAAAGGGCTATTCCGACAGGGCGCAGATGTCGTACAAGGTCGATGTCAGGGCGCAGATGAGCAAGTACGTGCTGCAAAAAGAGCAGGACAGTGCGCCGGCGATCCTTGACCTTGCGTGGCGCAGCCTGTCCGTGCAGGGTCCGGTCAGCGTTGCGACAGAGCGCAACGGGATAATAAACGTCAACCAGCCGGCCGGCGCGCTCGACGCGATGGTGCCGGGGCTTGCGGGCAAGCTGGCGGGCGCGGACAAGATCATGCAGGAACCTCTGCTCAACTTTGCCCGGTTCAGCCTGCCGATGAAGCAGTGGCACTTTCTCTTTGACGTGACGGGCGAGCAGCTGAAGAACTATGGCGTGTTCAGGCCGGGCGAGGGGGCGACGGTGTCGGTATACTCGATAGGCGAGAGCAGCTTCCGCGAAGGCAAGTACGTGCCGGAAGAGATGGACGCCACGATTGACGTGGACGGCTCGCAGGTAACAGTGCACGCAAGCACGCCACCGCCGAGCGGGCAGGTGACCATCGCCGGCTATGCCAAGGCGGAGGAGCAGAACGGAGTCGAGTACGTGACTGCAAGCAGCAAAAACACGCCGACGCCCGTGCTGGGCTTCCAGCTGCAGGTGCTGATGGCCCTTGGAGGCATGATGGGTGCAATAGCGGTGTTTGTGCTGGTAAAGGCGCGGCGCTAGTCAGTCATCATCATCATCAATACTTCCACTCTGGGGCGATGCCGTTCCACCACGCCCGGTACGGCCGGGCGTCGGCGCCTATCTCGCCCTGTATGCGGTTTTCAATCGCAAAGAACATGTTTTCCATTGCGTCCGCGCCTCCGTCGGCCGCAAGCTCTCTGCCTATTTCGGCGACGCGCCCTTTTTTGCCCTCAACATCAGTAGACGGATTCTGTATGCAGAACGTGAGCAAATCGTACAGCTCTTCTTCCAAGTAGGCGTCCATTCTAGTCCACCCTTTTTATGATGTGGTAGCCAAACTCGGTCTTGACCGGTTCGGACAGCTGGCCCTTTTCCAGCTTGAACGCGGCCTGCTCAAATGGCTTGACCATCATGCCTTTTGTAAAGTAGCCAAGGTCGCCTCCGCGCTTGCCGGACCCCCTGTCCTGCGAAAGCTCTTGCGCCAGCTTGGAAAAGCTCTCGCCCTTTTTCAGCCTCTCTAGGACGGCAAGGGCCTCGCTCTGCTTCTGGACAAGTATGTGCGAACACTTGATCTTGTTTGACATGGCAGCAGGAAACAGGCGCGGGGCGGGAATTAACCTTTGCCCCTTGCCCGAAATCATGATATAAGCGCCAGCAGGCGTAAACCTATGTCAGAAGACACGTCGCCGGCCGCGCCAGGTGAGGCGATCCCTTTTCCCACGCTTACAATATTGTACCTGCCAGCAGAGGCGGCAGCAGTAGTTGAGGACGTGAGCCAAAAGTACCCCAACATGACTATCGAGGACTGCGCCGGCTTTTTCCACGGGAACCAGCGGCTTTACAAGAAGGTGACGATATGGAGCCAGGGCATCGACAGCCTGTGGATGGACGCGGTGATAGCAAGGACGAAAGAGCTTGCGTCGGTAGAATTCGTCAACGTCGTTGCCGGCGGCATGATGCATATACTGTAGTTAGAGAGAACAAAAAATAGAGGCCCGGGGCACCCGGGCTTTTCTTTTTTTAGCGTATCGTGTACGCGATGCTGACGCTTGCAGAGACTTCCTGACCGCCGACTACTATCGGGGTTCCGGT